>NZ_JBCOME010000017.1:42124-64801 GCF_040924365.1 Ruminococcus sp. 1001136sp1_2201st1_G3_2201SCRN_220225
ACTATACCAATCGCGTAGGATGTGGATTCGAGTGTGCAGGTATAAAAACGCAGGCGTAGCGGGCTACGCCGAGGCTTTTATACCTGTGCAATCGGATTCACAGACAAGTGAGTGGTATAGTTATTTCGAAAACGATGTACCAGCTGTAAGGTATGTTAACCATAAATATATCGTAATAGGAGAAAAATATGAGTAAAAAATGTATAAAATGCGGACAGCCTCTTCCGGACAATGCTTCTTTTTGTCCTCATTGTACAGCAGTCCAGAAGGAAAAACAGGAGATAAAAGCACCGAAACGATGGAGAAAGGCGGCTTTTGGAGCAGCTGCTGTGGTAGTGTTTCTGGCAGCTGTTGGAGCAGCTTTTTCCCTGCATCACCGTCCGAAGTCCTATGAGGGAGGGGCGCAGGTGGTTTATAAAGACAAAGGAAAATCTTATAAACTGCTGTTGAATTTTTCCGAAGATGATGGAGTAACAGGACATGCCCAGGGCGAACGTACTGATAGACTGGCGCAGGGAATGGAGAGTGCCCTTCCATGTCAGCTGTATGTTCTGGATCAGGAGACTGGAGAACTGGCGTGGGAAGAATTTACAGAAAAGGTAGTTTCCTGTAAGGTGGATACAAAACCTGGAGAAAATTCCCGGAAGGTAGATTATGTAGAACCGGTTCATAACGAGAGTTTTCCAAATGCAGCATATGTTTCTGATATTATTTATACCTCAGACAGCGGTACTAACGATATCTTGTGGAACCTGACGATGAAAAACGGAGATACGATTTCTCTTAGCACACGGCTTACCATTGAAAAGCAAGCAGCAGTTACCTATTTTTCAGAGGATACGCCTATGGAGACCACAGAGGAACTGAATGCATTGCTGGCTTCCATTGAGGAAGAGGTGTCATCGGAAACTCCGGTTTACCTTCATCTTCCGGCAGTAACTTATGATGGTGATATTGTTTTTGGAAATCATGTGTGGGGAATTTATGGCAGCTCAGACGGAGATGACGTGACTACTTTCACAGGAACCGTCAGCTTGCGCGGATTGAATGGAAATTACGCGGAAATGTCAGGAATCCAGTTTAAAGGGAATTCTGGAATTGGGGTGAACGCGTATTGTCTTACTTTACTTTCCAAATGCAGTTTTAATGGTTGGGATACGGCTGCAATTGCCAATAATGAAGCCTGGGTAAATGCAATGGACTGTACTTTTACCAATAATAAAATTGCACTGAAGTTTAACAGCAGCATGGCTTATGGTACAGCGCCCAACTATCTGAATAATACATTTACCGGAAATGGAACGGCGGTCTGCATTGAGAATCTACCTGGGAATGAAGTCCTTGATTTCGCGGGAAGTACTTTCTCAGAAAATGATGTGGACATTGATAATAAAGCAGAGCATTCGGTGGATACGGCGAAGGCAAATTTTGAGACTGCTTCGGAGTAATGCTCTGTGAGGGCTTTTTTATATAGCGTTCAAGTAATATTTTAATAAGAGTTTTAGGGTTACAGATTAATCATTTTGCGGTCTGTAACTCTTTTTATATTACGGCACAATGGCAGATGCCGCCGAGACTCCCTGCTGCAGTAGCAGAATCCTGCAAAGTATGATTTCTGTGCATCGCGAAGCGTGTTGCTGTGAAGGTCGTGAACAGTAATAATTTCTTCTTGTACTATGCTTTCAGGTAATTGCTTTCCTTCCTCCTATTATTATATGATAACTTATCAGTCTCAAATAAAATTACAAAAAATGAGGGTCAAAGGATGAAGAAAAGAACATTAGCGCTGGCGTTGGCATTGGGGTGTGTATTTATGTCTCCAACGCTTTCCTATGGGGAAGAGAATGCAGAGGTAGTTTCAGAAATAGAAGAGGATTCCAGTACGGATGAAGGAAACAATAACTCCTGGGGAAAAGTTGCGGTAGTAGATGACTTCGGGGATGCAACGGGGCAATCTGTTATAAGTACGGTTGTTTCCGGAACCTTTAGCAACACGGCAACAACCGGTAGTGATCTGCTTGTCACAGCATATATTAATTTTGATGAATTTGATTATTGTTATGATTTATCTTTTAAACTTTTAGAGTATAAGGATACCCCTGCTACTTATTTTTCTTCTGATTCTAAAGAATTGAAAATAAAAGTTGGAAGTATAAATACGGTATATGAATATGGTTTGCTAGGTGAGGAACCCAATGGCAATGTTTATGTCAGCGGATCTTCAGGAGAAGATATTGTGAAATGTTTATATGAAGGAAATGATATACGTTGTGTACTGAATCTTGGTTCATCTAAATATAGCTTTGCATTGGAAGCAGGCAATATCGCAGAGCTAATTGATGAAGGCGGATATGGTGCGCCGTTAGATGAGGAAGGCAGGAAGGAAAGAAAAAGTAAACATGAAATAGAAGAAGCGCAGGAAAGCAGCAGGAAAAAACAGGAAGCAGAGCTTGCACAGGCGGAGAAGGTTATAAAATCCAAAGATGATTTTATTGCTGCATATGTGAATCATACAGATGCGGATAATGACTATGAAAGTGGATTTTATTACTTCAAAGCTCATGCAGACGAGTTTGAGACTTTAACAGAAGAGGAATTATCCTCCATTTTTCCATGCAGATTCCGGTATTATACGGTCAACTGGGCAATTGGCGGAACCACTGGTGCCGGAGACCTTTATGAATATGACGCAGATGGTAATACAAAACAGCTTGGAAGCTTTGGAACAGATGACAGCTATCGCACAAGAGAAGAAATAAATCCCAACTGGCCTGAGATTAATGGAAGCTGGCGAATCGAAGATGGAAAACTGATCCGAACAATTACATCTGGAAATCAGGAAAAACGTTATATTGTGAAATCATTAGACCGTGACGGCTATTATTTATTATGCTTTGAAAGTGCAACCGGCGAGGTGAATGCGGTTATGATGATTGTTTTATATGATGAGAACAATATGCCGTTGTATGAATTTACAGAAAATTAAGTAAAAAATAGAGAGAAAAGCTATGCTGGGAGGGGCTGTGGTCCGCACAAATTAAACGAAACGGGAGAGACACATTTTGAGAGTTTTTAAGAGTGAAAAATGGGTTAGGGACACCTGATTTACATATTAAAAATGACGGAAGTCTGCCCAAAAAGGGAATCACGAAAGTGATTCCCTTTTATAAAAAGCTTTATTTTATGCGATTCCCCGGTAAAAATTATTCTCCAAAGTATCTCTTAAGAAGACCTGCGAATGCTTTGCCGTGTCTAGCTTCGTCTCTTGCCATTTCATGAACTGTGAATCACTTCGCCTTCGGCTCGTGATTCCGAAAAGTCATGGATTGCGTCAAGGTTAGGGAAAAAACCTAGCAAAATCAAGGCATTTTTAAAGCATCTTTTTAACATCTTTCAAAGAACTTTGGTACCATAATGGTACTTCTTTGATAATGGTAGCAGATAATAAAGTACCATCTTAGTACAATCGAAGAGGTGTTAAGATGGCAGTTAAATGTGAAAATGGGGTATATCGGCAAGAAAATGGAACTTGGGCTTATCGTTTTTCTATTCTGATTGATGGGAGAAGAATTTCACGAAAAAAGACAACAGACGAAAATGGAAAACAGTTAAAAACTCAAAAACAGGCATTAAAGGCGAGAGAAGCTGCGATTGCAAATGCACATATTGAAATGAAACGAACTAAGAAAATCAGCAGGAGGACTGTAAAAGAGGTTTTTGAGGAATACTGCGAAAAGGGCAGAAATGACAGAAAATATCAGACCATTAGAAAACAAGATAGCCTTTGGGAGAACCACTTATGTGAAAAGTTTGGTAAACGCTTTATTGATGATATTAGTGTGGCAGAAGTCAATGATTACTTGGCAGGACTCTATTATACAGACAACTATTCTTATCAATATACAGAAAGTTTTCTGAAAATGTTTTATTTGATTTTCGGTCAGGCATATTCACGTAATTATTTAGTGGTAGATGAGTACAATAAGCTCTGCGTGAATAAAGATACAAGAATAAAAATGCCAAAACTAAAAAGCGAAGATGACACGGATATAGTTGCTTTCAGCAGAGAAGAATTGAAAAAAATGGATAGATATTTTGAGGGAACAAATGCAGAAACTGCTTATCTTTTAGGACGATACTGCGGTTTGCGTATCAATGAATGTTATGGTTTGAAATGGGAAAATGTTGATTTGGAAAATGGGACAATCTATATTGATCGACAAATGCAATATCAGAAGGGTGTTGTAATGTTGGTTGCCCCTAAAACAAGAAATTCCAAAAGAACAATCTATCTGAATGATTTTATGAAAACATATTTTCACAAAATTGCAGAGCAACGAAAAGACGACGAAGAAAAATTTGCTATTCATAGGCAGCAGAACAGAAAAATGATCCAAGATATAGATGGAAAAATGATTTATTCGACAGATTTAGTAAACTGTCTGTTTGACGGAAAGATACAGACTATAAATTCCATGAAATACCATTCTAGGGAAATTAAAAGCAAGTTGAATATAGATTTCAAATTTCATCATTTGCGGCATACTTATGGCACACTAATGGCAGAAATGAACACTCCTGCACATCTGTTATGTAATCAAATGGGGCATGGAAATATCCATGTAACACAACGCTATTACATAGCCATTTCTAAAACTGGAATAGAAGTATTGAAACAAAATTTGAATCGGTTATAAATAAAAATGGCAATCAGAATAGAAAAAACTGATTGCCATTTTCTTCTTAGTAAAGTTTTCTGATCTTATCCAAATACGCCGTAAATCCATCAACTACTTTCTGCGGCTTTAATATCTTTGCTTTATTTCCGAAGCCAAGAACCCAACCGTAAAACTGATCGCTGATTTCAATAGGCGCAGTAATACTGAAATGTCTGTCGTCTACCACATTATAAAGCATTCCCTTTTTACCAAATCTGTCAACGACTGTGTCCAAGAGCGGATTGATAAACTGAATTGTAATTCTTTCCTGTTCGCCGCCGAACATAGAAAAAACTCTCTGTGTATAATTTTTGAGATTAATTTTATTAAAGACTTCTTTTCCCTCTCGCTCAACACCAAGCAATTTTACATCTTTCATTCTGTCAACACGGTACGTCCGCAAGTCCTTTACATAATCGTTATAAGCCAAAAGGTAATAGTTGCCATCATTGATAAGAAGCGCATAGGGGCTGACTTCATACCTGCTGCCATGCCGCCGCTCTACCTGTTGATTTAGATTGCTGATAGAATATTTTAAATATTTAAAACTGATTTTTTCGGGGATGTGTTTGTCCTCTTTGCTCATTGCGGCGTCTATTTTTTCAATATTATTTAAAACGCCAGAATTATTTGTTTTTACTCTATCTGTCAAAATAGCATTGTGGCGGATTTTCTTCTCTTGGAACTCACTGACAAATTCACACAACACCTTTATTAAGCGATCTGCCTGTGATTCTGACAAGTATTTAGAAGCATAGATACTTTCAACCAAAAGCTGAATATCTGTATAATCATAATGCCGTTGCCGCAGACAGAAGCCCTTCTGGTGCTTGTCAAAAATAATTTTTTTCAGACTTTCATCATCTTCAATCCATTCAGCAGCTTCTTCAATGGAAATTCCCTCTTCAAAAGCAATGAGCGCTTTATTGATCTCGTCAATGTCTCTGTAAATTCCTCTCCGCTCTGCTTCAATATCATAAGTATCAGTCATAGCAGAGCAGATATCTTCACCTGTGATAGTGTGGTTTTCATCTGTGTGTCTCAAAAGATACTGATACACAAGAAATGGCTTCATTTTTTGATTGTGCTTTTTGCCCCTTCCAGAGCCTTCTAATTCTTTTGCCATAATCATAACCCCGAACGTTTTTCTTTTATTCTATCATTCCAGGAGCGCATAATACAATATTTATATTTTTTCCTTAAACGTTTAGCGGAGAAATAATATTTCTATTTCTCTCCGTTAAAGCTTTAAGGAAAAAATATAGATGTTCCAATAGCAAAGAAAAAAGAGCGGATTTCCGCTCTCATTCAATTTCAATATTTTCAACGCCGTATTTCAAAATAATGTTAATAAGTTCATTTCTGGAATAATTGGTTTCTGCGGCAAGCTGATCTAAAGCTGCTAAAGTGTCCTCTTTAATTCGAACTGTGATAACTTTACTGCCGTCTTCCCCTCTTTTTTTCAATTTCAAAGGTTTATTCATTATGTCAATCTACCTTTCGTTTTGTAACTATTATAGGTTGACGTAGTAAAATTAAATATGCTACAATTAAATATATAAATAGACTACATAATGTATTACAAAAGAAAGGCGTGGGGAAATGAAAAGAAAAGCAATATTCAAAGAAAGTGACAGAAATCAAATAAGGAGGGGGATATAATGCGGGATACAAAAGTAGATTCATCCACTGAAAAATCGGAAGAGATAAAATTTAAGAAAGAAGAAAATAGAGAATTTATAATTACTTTAATTGTCTATATTATTAGTAGCTTACTGATTTTTTTATTCATAGCAGAGAAGTTTAATTCGATTTCACCAATGACGACTGTTGGTTATTTTTTTAGTATATTAGTTGGAATGGTTACAGGTTTTTTTGTTACAGCAATCTTTTACCTTATTTTTATACTGCCTAAATCGTCAGAACGGAACAAGGTAATTATACAGAAAGCAGAGCGTGCAAAAAGGTTAGAAAAAATGCAAAAGGAAGAAGAAGCAGACTATAATGAATATAATAAATATTCTGATTGCTTTGGAAGAGATAAACGTATAGCAATGCTTTTAGATGAAAAAAAGTCTATTTCGGAAAAAATATCATCTATAAAAAATAATCAAATTAAACATGAAGAAACTAAAATCGGATTGTTGGAAAAAGAGCATGATCCTTACGTGCATGGGGGAATTGCTGCGGGAATTGCGGGAACAGGAGCAGGGATTGTTAGAGCTTTAGAAATTCAGCAGAAAAATGCAGAAATACGAGAGAGAAATGCACAAGTATTAGAACATATGCAAAATGTAGCAATTATAAATTTTAAGATTATACACGACTATGAAATGCACATTATGGATATATCCAGAGAAATAAAAGAACTTTCAAATAAAATGATATCAGAAGAGAGTCCAAATTCATGTTTTGAAAAATTAGCATTTACAGGTGATTATGTTAGAGTATCAGCAAATGGTAGTTGCCGTATAAGTACTCATGCACAACTTTCTGAACCATTTTTTATTTCTGATGGTGTGGAAGGTGTCATAGATGGTACAATTATTGCAGAAATTTATGATGGAGATGTATGTGTGGGTAAAGCTAATCTGGTCTTACCTAAATATGGGATTGATTCTTCAAAACGTGCTGAATTAAATGGAATAGCGTTATTAGGCGGAGACGCAGATAAAGAATATACTGTTAAATTTTGTCCATCTGATAATCTTTGGGCTATGGAAAAATAATAAAATTCGGAGTGGATTTTAGTCCACTCCTTTTTTATGCCTATAATAGTTGTGCGTGTCCTTCAATGGCTTCTTCTATCCGCTGTGGCTCAAGTGGCGGTTGGCTATTTAAGTATCTAGCGTTCTTCTTAGTGCGTCCCAATCTCCCTTATCCATTTCCGCTCTGATCTTGTATTCTTGGTTTCGGCTGCTGCCTACTTTCGTCTATCCTTGACTTGTTCCTCTCTCTTAACTTGATATCATTATAGCACTATATACTGGTGCAGTCTATTGACAAAAGCACCAAAATATAGTGCAATAAAACACTCGAAATTAGTGCAATATTTACACTGGAAATTGGTGCAAAAGTATGCTATTATTAAGTAAAATGGAGAAGGAGGACTTTAAAATGGCACTTAGATATAAGATTGATATTATGGCAGAGCTAAAAAAGAATGGTTATAGTTCCACAAGGATAAGAGAAGAGAAGCTAATTGGGCAATCATATCTTCAACAGATAAGACACAATGAATTAGTGTCTTGGAAAACCATGGACACGCTTTGCAGGCTCTTAAATTGTCAAGTGGGGGATTTAGTTGAGTACGTGGCAGAGGACACGCCAGAAGCCGCAGAATAGCCTTTTAGAACATTCCAAGAGAAAATAGAGAGAGTGGCGGCAGCAGTCCCTTAAAGAGGACAGAAGGGCAGCAGTTAGCTGACAGGGGGGCTAGGGTTTCGGGATTTCTCTGGAAAAATTTAATTTTTTGATTATACGGGGGCAGAACTCCCACGAAGAGTGATTTTTATTTTGAAAAGCGGATGTAAGGGACTTTCCAGTAGAAAAGGACTAAATAAACGCAAAAAAGCGGCAAGCCGTTTAAGAGATCGCAGATTTGAGGTCATGTGATCTTATAAACGAGCTTGCCGCAAATTATTTATTAAATTCTTTCAAGAGATCATCAAGCGCCTTATCAATGGTTTCATTAAGGTCGATTTTGATTGATTCTTCTAAATTGCTCAACATTTTCTGTTGCATTTGATTTCTACGTAATTGCATTCTTTGGCTTTTACGAAAAGCACGCCAAGTATCTAAATCGGTATATCTATCAAGTCCCATAGTATTATAAGAATCTCGAATACCGTCTAAGTAGTCTTGTAATGTTATTCCAATCATGGTATTTATCCTTTCTTTTCCTGCTACTGGCAGGAATCCTTATTTGTTACTATATATAAAAATTAGTGCAGGAAGATTATCTTTTTTCGCTTAATTTCCATTGAACGGCAGCAGGGATTATTTTTATTTCAAAATATAAAATTTATGAGCATGAACACAAAATAATAAAAAAAATTTGGCGAGTCTTTCGACAGAGAACGAAAAAAGGCAAGCAGACTATAAAAATCTACTTGCTCACATACGGCGGAAAATTCTGATTAGATTGAGTTGTTAGTAATAATTAAAAAATTTCCTTAAAGGTTTAGCGGAGAATATTCTATTATTTATTTCCCCGTTAAACCTTTAAGGAAATTTTTATTTTGTTGCCCTAAGCGCTTCTTTTTCCGTTATCAGCACCCTTGGTTAGATTATAGAAAATTTCTTCTGAGAGGGAGAAAATTTCTTTGTAGTCATCATCATACCAAGCGACAGGTTCAATTGGTTTTACAGTATAATAGCAACAGTGAAAATTGTTCCATAATTTATTAATAACACCACCCCAACAATTGGTTGTGTTGTTCGCTTCTTGAGCTTCCGCAAGAAGTTGTGATCTCATTGCGTTATACTTTTTATATTCAGCCATTTTTTCATCAGTTTCAGAAATTTTTTCTTGATACTTAATTCCATTTTCTATGTGAGTACACCATAGATTGTGATTAGCGGAGAAAGATTTGAGAAGGACATCATCACTTAGAAGTTTGCTTGTCCAATTCCTCATGGTGCTGTCTGCAATGGTAATGCCGTATTGTTCATAAAGAACTGTTTCTCTTGTTTTCCAAGGCATAGCCATGAAGTTACGATCAGTTCTAAATAGGTGTAACATAATCGTAAATGCCTTAAAATCTGTTTGAACACTAAAATCTAATTTTCGGATTAAAAGCTCTTTTAAACGTTCTTCCGCAGTTGTTGGGATTTTTGTGATTTCAACTGTCCTTGAAGAATAGTTGTAACCATATCCCCAATTTGTCAATCGGGTTTTAACCTTGGCGGCAAAATTTTTATCTTTAAGTGATACCTCTGTAAGTCTTGCAATTTCGTTTCTTGAATAAGAGCGCAGTTCTAATTTTTCGATTAAAGGGGGCGGTTCTAATTTTTTTATTGACATTCCAATTTTTCCTTTCTATTATACTATTTATGGTTAATATCCCTTATAGCCAGTAAGGAATTATCCATCATGTTGGTTAAGCTGTTAGAATGATTAGGCAGTAAGTTTTTCCTCTGTCGAAGAAGTCAGATTGCTTGTTTTTTCTCTTGGTACAATTTTGAAGCCAGGTATTTCAACCATTCCAAAGTCTCTGACTTCTGGATAGTTGTCAAGGAACCAATTTTTGATAACAGGATATCTGCGTCCCTTGCTATGGCACTGAGAGATAAGGAGCAGTTCGTCAAATTCCATTAACGTTTTTACTCTATCTTCACCTTTCTCATGGCTCATAATATATGCTCTCATGTAATCGTAGGTAAGACCTTTATAGGAATCTTTAGCAGCATTCTTTTTAATGCTTCTTGTTTTTACTGTGAAGGTTGGATAATCAGCACGGACTTTCTGAATCTGTGCATATTCTGCGGAGAAGGGATTGGTTGCTTTCTTGGCATAAGCTGCGTTTACTGTGATTGTTGCGTTTACGAAGTCGATTGTGATAGGAGATTTCATTGTTTATTACCTCTTTCTTTTGGATTTTGTTTTCTGTTTTTTATGATTTTATTATAGTGGATTACAGTTAATTGTGAGTCATTTTAATGGCTCTTACGCTGCTTTCTTTTTAGTAGCAGTCAGAAGCCTTTTGGTGTTAGCTTTTTTCTCTTCTTTTTTATTCTTCACTTCTGGATAACAGCCAAAGAACCAAGCTCTAATTTCACCATAGGAAGTGGTCTCAGCATCCTCGATTTTTTCACCGTTTTCATCAAGTCCCACAAGTGTTCTGAGTACTTCGATTGCTTCTATTTCCGTTCCATCTTCAAGTACCAAAGTCTGAGGATGGAGTTCAATGTATTTTTTCATATAGTCTAAAGTAAGACCTTTATAGTTTTCTTTACTCTTGGTTTTCTTCGTAGTAACTGAAAATGTCGGATAATCTTTTCTTGCAATCTGAAGCATATTATATTCGTCTGTTCCGAAGTATTTAGCCTTTTTTGCAAATTCTTTTGTCATCTCGATTGTGTTTGCTGCTGTGTTAATTGTAAGTCTTGTATTCATCATAATATTTTCCTTTCTTCGCCTTTTGGCGTTTAGCGCTTGGTCGCCGCCCTTATTTTATTTAGTTTTTATTTTCTGAGGTTTTGTGTTCCTCTCTTTGATGATATTAGTATACCTCTATATAGAAAATAGTGAGTCATTTTAGTAGCACTCACTCAAAAAAGACGAAATATTTAAAAATGAAAGAGAAGGGAGAGCGGAGCGGCAGCAGAGCCGTTAAAAAGTATATTAAAAGATGTTAAAGAAAGGTATAAAAGATGTTGATATATTGATTGAAAGTGTATTATAATTTGCTTGCAAGATGGTACCATTTAAAAAGTACCATTTCAAAGTTCTCTTTTCCTCTTGGAAAAGGGAAAGTACCACTAAAGTACCATTCAAAATGAAAGATATTAAAAAAAGAGGAAACCACTTTCGTGATTTCCCCTCGTAAAAATCCTTATTTTATGCGGCTTGCAGATTAGCCGAAATATCTCTTAAGCAGACCAGCGAATGCTTTTCCGTGTCTAGCCTCGTCTCTTGCCATTTCATGAACTGTATCATGGATTGCGTCAAGGTTAGCTGCTTTAGCACGTTTCGCAAGATCAGTCTTACCAGCTGTTGCACCGTTCTCAGCTGCTACACGCATCTCAAGGTTCTTCTTGGTGCTGTCTGTAACAACTTCACCTAATAACTCAGCGAATTTAGCTGCGTGCTCTGCTTCTTCATAAGCAGCTTTCTCATAATACATACCAACTTCCGGATATCCTTCTCTGTGAGCAACACGTGCCATAGCAAGATACATACCAACCTCAGAGCACTCGCCCTCGAAGTTTGCTCTTAAATCAGCAAGGATGTCTTCGCTGACACCTTTAGCAACGCCCACAACATGCTCAGCTGCCCATGCCATTTCATCATCCTGTTTCGTAAATTTCTCAGCCGGAGCCTTGCAGATTGGACATACTTCCGGAGCTGTGTCACCTTCATGAACATAACCACATACACTACATACCCATTTAGCCATAATTAAATTCTCCTTTTCTTATATAAAATTTTATTTTGTCTTTAATAATAGTAATCATTACTGTTTTATGGTAACATATTGTTTCTTGCTTGTCAAGAGTTATTGAAACTTTTTTCTAACAGGATCGAATGTTCACTTAAAGTTTGGTGCTGTGGCCATTGCTTGTCGAGCGGCTGTAATTCCCTACAGAATAGCTATGATCAGAAAATGAAAAATTTATTCAACTGATTAGTGAGACTCTTCCTTCAGGCATTCCTTGCAAATTCCGAAAAATCTTGCTTTATAATCGGAAATCTGACCGTCCTTAAAGTCAGCTGCAATACTCTCAAGGCTTTTATCAATATGTTCGCTGAATACGTCCATCACTCTGCCGCAGCGGGTGCACATAAAGTGACAATGGGGAACGGTGCGGGCATCGAATCGGTCTGCTCCGCCAAAGCTGGAAAGCTTCTGTATTTCACCCAGATCAGCGAGAAGAGAGAGGTTTCGGTATACAGTTCCAAGGCTGATGTTTGGATAAATCTGCTTCATATTCTCATAAACAAAATCAGCGGTGGGATGGTCGGTTCTGCCAGTAAGAAACTCCTTAATAGATTCTCTCTGGCGGCTGTATTTCAATGTGGCCATCTGATTCCTCCTTTCTCTCAATAATAGTAATTGTTACTGATATTAATATACAAGATAATTGCAAATTTGTCAATAGTAATTTGGCTAAATTTACACTAAAATTATAAATATTGCATCGCTGTAAAATGATAAATTTGGGTTTACAAACCCATTAAAATGTGATACGCTCTTTTATATGAATTTATAAGCCAAACCCATAGAAAAAGAGAGTACATTTGCGTACCGCATTACAGAGAATCCCCCGGGAGATGAGCAGTTAAGAGTTGCTTTTCCAGGCTGAGAGGGGGTGTGTATGGAACAGATGGAAGATGGCTTTGGAGGGGCGCAGTTGAAGTAATTTAGGCTGCGACAGGAACGCCTGTTATAGCGTAAGGGTATGAAGGTACCCGGTGAGATTCCCGAAGATGGTTTTTCCATCTGTACCGTGAGGCGGGAATGAATAGAAGTGGTAACACGGGATAACTCGTCTTCTCAGTATATTTGAGAAGACGTTTTTTTATGTTGTGACAGGAAGGAGAAGTTTAACCAGCTCTTTTTGTTACACAGAAAAGGAGGAAATACAATGAGTAAACCAAAATATTACATCACCACAGCCATTGCCTATACATCCGGCAAGCCGCACATTGGCAATACCTACGAGGCGGTTCTGGCAGACGCCATTGCGCGTTATAAAAGACAGCAGGGCTACGACGTATTTTTCCAGACCGGAACTGACGAGCATGGCCAGAAGATTGAGCTGAAAGCAGAAGAAGCAGGTGTTACATCTAAGGAATTCGTTGATAACGTATCCGGTCAGATCAAGAGCATCTGGGATCTGATGAACACATCCTATGACAAATTCATCCGTACCACAGATGAAGACCATGAGAAACAGGTTCAGAAGATTTTCAAGAAAATGTATGCAAAAGGGGACATCTACAAGGGAGAGTACGAGGGAATGTACTGTACTCCATGTGAGTCCTTCTTCACAGAATCCCAGCTTGTAGATGGAAAATGTCCGGACTGCGGACGCCCATGCGTACCAGCCAAAGAAGAGGCTTATTTCTTCAAAATGAGCAAATACGCAGACCGTCTGATTGAGCACATTAAGACACATCCGGAATTCATTCAGCCGGAATCCCGTAAGAACGAGATGATGAACAACTTCCTTCTTCCGGGACTTCAGGATCTGTGCGTATCCAGAACTTCTTTCAAATGGGGAATTCCGGTAGACTTTGATCCGAAGCATGTTGTATATGTATGGCTGGATGCCCTAACCAACTATATTACCGGAATCGGTTATGATTGCGATGGAGACAATTCTGAACTGTTTAACAAGATGTGGCCTGCCGACCTTCATCTTATTGGAAAAGATATCATCCGTTTCCATACTATTTACTGGCCAATCTTCCTGATGTCACTGGATCTGCCTCTTCCGAAGCAGGTATTCGGTCATCCGTGGCTTCTCCAGGGCGATGGAAAAATGAGCAAATCCAAAGGAAACGTTATCTACGCAGACGAGCTGGTTGATTTCTTCGGCGTTGATGCTGTCCGTTATTTCGTACTTCATGAAATGCCGTTTGACAACGATGGTGTGATCACCTGGGAGCTGATGGTAGAGCGTATGAATTCCGAGCTGGCAAATACTCTTGGAAACCTGGTAAACCGTACCATCTCCATGTCAAACAAATACTTTGGCGGCGTGGTAGAGAATAAAGGCGTAACAGAACCTGTTGACGATGATCTGAAGAGCTTCATTCTTTCTGTTCCTGCAAAGGTTGATGCAAAGATGGAGAAACTTCGTGTAGCAGATGCCATCACAGAAGTGTTCACTATTTTCAAACGCTGCAACAAATATATTGATGAGACAATGCCATGGGCACTTGCAAAGGACGAATCCAAACAGGATCGTCTTGCAACCGTTCTTTACAATCTGGTTGAGGGCATTTGCATTGGAACCACTCTTCTTGGGTCCTTTATGCCGGACACAACAAAGAGAATCCTTGGTCAGTTAAATGCTTCAGAGAGAACTCTTGAGGATCTGAAGACATTTGGACTGTATCCGTCAGGAAACAAGGTAACAGATAAACCGGAGATCCTTTTTGCCCGTATGGACATCAAAGAAGTTATGGAAAAAGTAAACGAGCTTCATCCACCGAAAGAAGAGCCGAAGGAAGAAAAGCCAGAGGAGAAGGTTGTAGATATTGAGGCGAAGCCGGAGATCACATTTGATGATTTCGCAAAGCTTCAGTTCCAGGTTGGTGAGGTTATTGCCTGTGAGGCGGTGAAGAAATCCAAGAAGCTTCTTTGCTCCCAGGTTAAGATTGGAAGCCAGGTTCGCCAGATCGTATCTGGAATCAAGGCTTACTATACACCAGAGGAAATGGTTGGCAAAAAGGTTATGGTAGTAACCAACTTAAAACCAGCGAAACTTGCAGGAATTCTTAGTGAGGGAATGATTCTCTGCGCAGAGGATGCTGAGGGAAATGTATGCGTAGTCAGCCCTGAAAAAAATATGCCGACAGGATCTGAAATCTGCTGATTTTGACCGGAAGCGTCCATCTGATATAGCCGGAATATAATATAATAGGTTAATATTGTTATAAAAAGGGACGAATTATGTGTAATAAACTAAGCCATTTTGATAAAAATGGTAATGCTGTTATGGTGGATGTCTCGGATAAACCGATTACCCACAGAACTGCAATTGCAACAGGTTCTATCCAGGTTGGAGCAGAAATCATGGAGCATCTTACTGCAGGCACTGTGGCAAAGGGAGACGTTCTTGGCGTTGCCAGAGTTGCCGGGATCATGTCTGTGAAGCACACCTCGGATCTGGTACCTATGTGCCATCCTTTGCCGGTTACCAAATGTACCATTGATTTCGAAATTGAAAAAGAAAATGGAATTATCCGCACTTTTTGCACTGTGAAGACAGACGGTAAAACCGGTGTGGAAATGGAAGCCCTTACAGGTGTGCAGGTGACTCTTCTTACAATTTATGATATGTGCAAGGCAATCGACAAGCATATGGTGATGACGGATATTCACCTGGTAGAGAAAACTGGCGGTAAGAGTGGAGATTTTTTATTCAAAGAAATAAAAACGAAGGGGGGAGAAAAATGAAACGAGTAGCAATTATCACATCCAGTGATATGGGATATCAGGGCAAGCGGGAAGATTTAAGCGGTCCGGCAATTAAGGAAATCGCAGAAAGAGAAGGCTATCAGGTAGTATCTATGGATATTCTTCCGGATGACCGTGCCATGCTTTCCAGACGAATGGCGGAAATCGCAGATGAGAATCAGGCAGAACTGATTTTGACTACTGGTGGAACAGGTTTTTCCCCGCGGGATGTTATGCCGGAGGCCACCGAAGATATCACAGAACGTAAGGTTCCGGGAATCCCGGAAGCCATCCGCGCCTACAGCATGACGATCACAAAACGCGCCATGCTCAGCCGCGCCACAGCCGGAATCCGGAAAAAGACTCTGATCATTAATCTTCCAGGCAGTCCGAAAGCAGTAAAGGAGAGTCTGGAATACATTATTGGAGCTCTTGGTCATGGCATTGAGATTATGACCGGGGAAGCTGGAAATTGTGCAAGGCAGTAAATATTCATAAATTTTATAGTAAATGAGAATCCCCTCCACTATGCAGCAGTTGCTTTTGTGGAGGGGATTCTTAGTTTGTGGGCTGACGAAGACTGCTTATGGCTGCTCTTTCATAGTTTTAAAATACTGGCTTGTTACAATCAGTGAATTGTGCACCATATCTTCCAGTGCCTGATCGGTAAAATATGCGGCGTGAGGCAGCATAAGTACATTAGAGACTGTTTGAAAAATCATTCTCGCAATCTGCACGCCCCACTTTGCGGGAGATTTCACCCGAATTCGGTTGCCGTAGCCCGCTACGGCGCCCTCATCCGGACAAAATCTCCCACAAATTGTGACGCACATCTTGCAGAAAGCCTTTTTCAAACACGCTCTAGGAAGATCTATAATCCGAAATTTTTACGAATTATATTTGCAAGCAGCTCTGCAGTACCGTCAATTCCGAAATTGTTGCTGTTCAGCATCAAATCCATATATTCGGTACTTCCTGGCTGTTGACCAAATGTCGCAATCAGTTCGCTGATGCTGTTGTATGCAGGTTCAAAAGCAGAAGTGTCAGGCGTGTTTTCAAAGTATTCCAAAACGTAGCTGACGGCAGCGGCAGTACCATAGGTAAGTCCGTCCTCGTCCAGATCAAATTCCGGGGTATGGTGATTAGCGCCGGAACCTAATTCGTCATTTTTTATTCCCACGAAGGTTTCTACACCTGGAAACAGGCTGCACATATAACTGAAGGTTTCAGATGCCATCCATGGCTCACAATCATATATGACATCTTCGCCGATCTGTTTCTTGATCGAATCAAGATAGGTTTTTCTGCATGCAGGATAGTTCTCTGTAGGTAAAAGCTGTTCCAGCAATTTAAACTGGTAGGTACAGTAATTAAGAGGACAAATTGCAGCAACAATTCGTTCAAATTCTTTGATAAATTCTTCTCCGCTGTTTCGATCCATCATTCGGATGCTTCCTTCGCAGGTAAGCTTGTCGGGAATCAGGTTAAAGGTTGCTCCTGCATTGACAGAGCCCAGAGACCAGGTCAGAACGGTGTTTGGCTTTATGTATTTTAGCCGGAGTGTATCAAGGTTGGAATATATGTCATGGAAACAGTCAATTACACTGTGGGCAAGATCCGGTCTGGAACCGTGTCCGCCTTTTCCGTTTATTTCAAGTACGAAGTGGTAAAGGCCTGACATGGCAGAACCCTGGCAGCAGGAAAGTTTTCCTGTGGGAATGTCCCAACGCACATGAGAGGCGTAGCAGGTGTCAAACTTCATGTCCTTTTCTGCCATATAAGCCAGAAGCTTTTCTATATTCCGATGTCCTTCTTCTCCTTCCTCAAACATAAGGACAACGCGTCCATTTAGGGATGCTTCCATATTCTTCAGTATTTTTGCGGCGCTAAGAAGCATAGCAATGTGGCCGTCATGGCCGCAGCCATGCATAACACCAGGATTTTTGGAAATACATACTTTTTTATTCTTTAGATTAGTCTCGGATTCCAGTATGGGAAGTGCATCGATGTCGGATCTGAGAAGAACTGTTTTTCCGGTACTGTCTCCGTTTATATATGCAAAAATGCTACCGCCTGGTACCTAGACATAAGGAATATCAATTTTTTCAAGCTTCACATTATCTGTCGAATCTTCTGAATTGTCAAGTATTTTTTTGTGTTTTTGAAATTGTGTTTAAAATAGTTCGATGTTCGTTCTATTCACAGTAACAACTAAAATAGAACTTCCAAAAAGAGGTTTATAACACTTTACTGGTATGATTTTAGTATGCTATAATTGTTGTATTTCAAAGAAAAATGAGGCAGAAAAATGATATTTGATACACATGCACATTATGATGATGAGGCATTTGACGAAGACAGAGATCAGCTCCTTTCTTCCATGAAAGACGGGGGAGTGGGCTGTATTGTAAATGTGTGCGCGTCAGCCGGGGGATTTGGCGGGACCTTGGAATTGATGAAAGCGTATCCTTTTGTGTATGGCGCAGTGGGGGTTCATCCCGACGATGCAGGAATTATGACACAGGATACTCTGGATGAGATCCGGCGTCTTTCCCATATGGAGAAAATGGTCGCCATCGGAGAAATCGGTCTGGATTACTACTGGCATAAGGAAGAGGCAGAGCATAAACAGCAGCAGGAGATGTTCCGGGCGCAGATGGACATTGCTAGGGAGGAGAAGCTGCCATTTATGATCCACAGCCGGGATGCAGCCGAGGACACTCTGGAGATTGTAAAGGAATATATGAAAAAAGATATGTCCGGAGGAATCATTCACTGCTTTTCCTACAGTAAGGAGATTGCGGCGGAATATTTGAAAATGGGACTTTATCTTGGCATTGGCGGCGTGCTTACTTTCAAAAATGCAAAGAAGCTGAAAGAAGTAGCTGCCATAGCGCCGCTGTCCCAGATCGTTCTGGAAACGGACTGCCCTTATATGGCACCGGAGCCCAATCGAGGCAGGAGAAATTCTTCCTTGAATCTGCCCTATGTTGCAGAAGCCCTGGCGCAGATTAAGGGAATTACTGCAGAAGAAGTAATTGCAGTGACGGAAGAGAATGCGAAGCGGTTATTATTCAGAGCGTAAATTTTGACGGACAAGGAGACAAGTAGTGCAAAGTCAGTTAGTATTTCAGGAAGAAAAAGAGAGGGAACGACTGAGAAGACAGAATTTGCTGTTGTCACAGGCAGAGAAACCTGCGTTAGAGCATTTTTTTAAGGGGAAATCAGAACTTTCTGTTCTGGATATTGGCTGCAATGATGGCACCAGAACCTTTCACCGCTTTTCAGATGACAGGATTTCCAGGGTGATTGGCCTGGAGTATAATCAGCAGCTTGTGGAAAGAGCCAACAGTCAATTCGGAAATACTAAATTTTCTTTTTATCAGATGGATGTGGATCGGGATTCGTTTTCAGCGGACCTTCAGAAGCTCTGCGCAGAACCGGAAGACAGAGAATTTGACCTGATCTGTCTTTCTTTTGTATTAATGCATTTATATGATGGGGAAAAGCTGCTTCGCACATTGAAGAATTTTTTGAAAAAAGGCGGAGTGATTTTTATCACAGAAAGCAATGACCGCATATCCACTTTGGCTCCAGATGAAAAGAATCTTCTTGGACAGTTTCTGGATATCTTAAAAGAGGACAAATACGCAGGAAAAAGAGAAACCGGTCAGGCCGTTCCCGGCTGGCTGACCAACTGCGGATACGATTATATCCATGTCTGGTGCAAGGAGATTTCCGCTGCCAAAGGCGAACAGCAGCAAAAAGAAGATATTTTCCAGACCTTTTTTTCCTATTTGCCCGAGGATGTGGAAATCTTGCTGGCGGAAGAACCGGATAACAGAAAATATCAGGACTGGCAGAACTGGCTGAAGAAGAATTATGAAGAACTTCAGCAGCTGATTCTGAGTGAGGAATCGGAGATTACAATGGGCATGCAGATTTTGTCCTGTGAGAAGGGAAGCTTATGACACAAAAGACAGGGAGGTTTGGGGCTTCTGGCAGAGAATTTTGTCTGTATTCATTGGAAAAAGAGGATATTGAGGAAACACTGCAGCTTATGGACAGGTGCGTAGGCGAAAATCTGTATCAGAAAGAAGAGCTTGAGCAGGCCATTGGAAGCAGTGAACGGGCATTCCTTCTGCTGAGAACTGCAGAAGGAGAGCTTGCAGGATATATTTATTACTATCTTACCAATGAGAAGCAGATTGCAGAGGATACCAGGCTTACGGAACAGAAAATCCAACGGGTATGCCAGCAGGATACTTTGGCACCTGTTGGCAAGATTCAGTCAGTAGGAATAAAAGAAGCATTTCGCAGACAGGGTCTGGCAGTTGGGCTTATGAACTATGCATTGAATCAGTTTGCGGAGAAGGGCATAGGGGAAGTGTTTATCATCTGCTGGAATGCAGGCGGTAAAGTTCCTCTGGAAAGGGCACTTCAGGAATGTAAGTTTGTTCATCTTTTTTCTGCAAAGATGATCTGGTATAATAAAAAAGAACTTTATTGTCCATATTGCAAAGGACGCTGCAAGTGTGATGCAGAGGTCTATTTTAAGAAAGTTAAGGAAAGGAATTGCAAATGAAAATAAAACTTCTTCCTAAATTTATACTTTCACTTGGCGTGATCGGTGTAATCCTTACCATTGCCATTTCTCTTTTCAGCTATAGAAGCTCCAGATCCTATCTGGAAAATCTATATGCACAGAGGGTAATGACGAACAGCAATAGTATTGCAGATATGATGTCGGTTCCGGATGTGAAGAAAATCCTGGCAGAAGGCGGGGACAAGACAGAAGAATATTCGGAAATGGTTACGTTGTTTAACAAGCTGAAAAAGGATGGCGATGTTACATATCTGTCTCTGGTTGTTCCGGATGAAGACAGTGTTCATTTCTACATAGATGCCCTGGTTGAGGAATTGGGAGATGATCCTGCGAATCAGATTGCCTATGGAAGTGACATTTTGTACACTGATGCTGCAAATCCTGATGATCCTGCTGACATGGAGAAATATATTACCATATGGAACCAGTATCAGCAGAATAAAGGTGTGGATCATCCGCTTGTGACGGACAACAGCTATGGCTATAATTACACGGGCATTTCGGTGATTCTGGACGAGAATGGAAAGGCTCTGGCAGAAATTCAGTATATTCTGGATATGAAAGAGGTCAGGAATTATCTGAATTCCTTTCTTATCAATATGCTGCTGATTTCTTTTTGCATTATCGCAGTGACGATGGCTGCGTATATTGTCTTTGTGCGAAAGACAATCACCAGACCGATCAGCAGGCTGGCTGATTTTACCCAGGAGATTACAGAGAGCGGAAAGTTTGAGAATCAGAGAATTACCATGAAAACTGGTGATGAGATCGAGGCACTAAGTGACTCTTTTAACTTTATGATGGAAGAGCTTGAAAATTACATTGCCAATCTGTCCAAAGTGACTGCCGAGAAGGAGCGAATCGGCACTGAGCTGGATATTGCCAGGAATATTCAGGCATCCATGCTGCCATGTATTTTCCCGGCCTTTCCGGATCGTAAGGAATTTGATATTTATGCAACTATGACACCTGCAAAAGAAGTTGGCGGTGATTTTTACGATTTCTTCATGGTAGATGAGACACATCTGGCAATTGTTATGGCCGATGTATCCGGAAAAGGTGTTCCGGCTGCGCTCTTTATGGTCATTGGAAAAACGCTTATCAAGGATCACACTACACCAGGAAGAGATTTGGGGGAGGTTTTCTCTACTGTAAATAATCTTCTTTGTGAGGCAAACAGTGAAGGCTTGTTTATCACTGCTTTTGAAGGTGTGTTGGATCTGGTGACAGGAGAGTTCTGTTTCGTAAATGCTGGACATGAAATGCCATTTATCTGTAAAGCAGGCGGCAGTTTTGAGGCATATAAGATCCGTCCAGGCTTTGTCCTTGCTGGATTTGAAGATATGAACTATAAAGCCGGCAGTATGACGCTGGATGTGGGAGATTTGATCTTCCAGTATACAGACGGTGTGACTGAGGCTACAAATGTAGAAAATCAGCTTTATGGAATGGAGCGTCTGGAGCAGGTTCTGAATCGTGTAAAAGACAGAACACCATCAGAAATTCTGCCTGAAGTGAAAAAAGATATTGATGCTTTTGTGGGAGAGGCACCGCAGTTTGATGATATTACCATGCTTTGCGTAGAGTATAAGGCGAAGATGGAAAAAGCATGATCGGGCAAAAAAAGGCTGAATTCTGGAAATGAGATAATTTCCGGAATTCAGCCTTTTTCAAATATGCTCTGGTCAAAAATCTATTTAGTACCAAAAATTCTGTCGCCTGCATCGCCAAGTCCCGGGCAGATATAAGCGCGGTCGTTCAGTTCTCTGTCCAGATGTCCTACATAGATCTGCACATCCGGGTGCACCTCATGAAGTCGTTTCAGACCTTCCGGAGCAGCGATAACAAACATACATTTAATGCTCTTTCCACCATGTTGTTTGATGAAGTTAACAGCGGAGATAGCAGAGCCGCCAGTTGCAAGCATGGGGTCAACCATAACGATGAGACGCTGGTCGATAGGATCCGGAAGCTTACAATAGTACTCATGAGGCTCATGAGTAACCGGGTCACGGTAAAGACCAATATGACCGATCTTGGCAGACGGAACCAGAGTGGTGATACCATTTACCATACCCAGACCTGCACGAAGTACAGGAACAACAGCAAGCTTCTTACCAGAAATCATAGGAGTTCTGCAAGTCTCAATAGGAGTCTCAACTTCAACATCCTCAAGAGGAAGATCGCGAAGAGCTTCAAAACCCATAAGAACTGCAATCTCCTCAATAAGTTTGCGGAATTCGTTTGTTCCGGTCTCCTTATTACGAAGAATGGAAATCTTATGCTGGATCAGCGGGTGATCCATAATAAAAACATTGTCCATATCTGAAAAATTTGACATGATAAAAACCTCCGTAGTGTGATAAAGTTGCCATTGCCCTATGCAATAACAATCGTTACTGTTCACTCCGTGATCAGTAACACGCTTCGCGATGCACAGAAATCATGCATTCGCATGATTTCGCGCCGCAATTCTCGGGTTTTCTGTGAACTTTGTTCA
>NZ_JBCOME010000018.1:0-61855 GCF_040924365.1 Ruminococcus sp. 1001136sp1_2201st1_G3_2201SCRN_220225
CATTAGTCGCAGTTAGCGATTAGTTCGCTGGAGCGTTGCGCCGGCGAGTGAGTAATACACATTGTCCAAATGCGTCCGCATTAAAGAACTTTTAATCAACTAAATAACAATTTCGTTATTCTCTATGATAACAAGAACCAGGTCATACTTTCAATGTGTTATTGAAAATAGCCCGGTTCTTATAAATTTATTTTTTATAAATCCATCAGTCTGTCGTAGACGTCCTTCGGGATATACGGCTGCTGGTTGTGGATGGGTTCGCCCAGGCAGGTCTTGGGATAAGCGAAGGTGCCGGGCTCCAGGCGGATTTCAAGGAGTTTCGGCGCTTCGGTGCCATGTAAAAAGTCTGCCGCTTTTTCAACAACCTCATTGGCTTCCATACAGGCACTGCTGATTCCATAAGCTTTGGCTACCTCTGCGAAGTTGCAGGACGAGAAGCCGCTGCCTTCTGAGGTATCAGCATAGACCTGCTCAAAGTAGTCGCGCTGGAGGTGGCGGATCATTCCCAGGGCGTGGTTGTTCATTACCATCATGGTAATAGGAAGATTCTCACGCTTGACCCACTCCAGTTCCTGAATGTTCATCTGGAATGCGCCGTCACCGCAAATGCAGGCTACTGGCTTTCCGGTGGCGTAATAAGCTCCGATTGCTGCTGGAAGAGCATAGCCCATTGCTCCGTGTCCGCCGGAGAAAAGAAGCTTCTGGTCTTTCTGGTTATGGAAGGACTGGTAGCTCCATACCATATGCTGTCCTACGTCAACTGCTACTGCGGAAGTGTCTGCAAGAGCGTCGCTTAAATCTGCGATCATACGATTCGGATAGCGTTCTGGGATGGAATCATCTACTGCGCGCAAAGATTTCTTTATATCGGCGCACACAGCCAGCCATTCACTGAAATCATAAATCGTCGAACCATCAGATTCTGCACTTTCCGCATTTTCTGCCATTGCCCGAATCACCTCGGCAGCATCTGCACAGAATTTCATTTCATCAATTCCATTTTCGTGAATATTTCGCTGCAAATTATAGTTATCAATATCTACTCGGATGATTTTCGCGTTTTTCGCGAACTCATGAACTTTCGTACCAATCTGACGGGTGCAAAGGGAAATGCCAAGACAAATCAGCAAGTCACTTTTCGCATTGGCGATCATATTGGCATAGCGATGTCCGTAAGCGCCTCCGATGCATCCAAAATTCAGCGGGTCGTCCCACGGTAGTGCTGACATTTCCAATACGCTTGTGATTATCGGGATTTTCCACTGACGTGCCAGAGTAAATAACTGGTCGCGAACTGCTTTGTCGCTGACTCCATGTCCTAACATGATTACGGGACGCTGTGCTTTATCCAGTGCTTCACGGATTGCATCTGCTGCAGAAACAGCACAAGCTGATATTTCACAGTCTGCCATTTTTGCAGACTCTAATACTCCACTGTCGTCCGGCTTCATTGCCATGTCCACGCCTGCTGCTCCGCAGCTGTTTGCAGTTGCTTCCATGCTACTCTCGCAAGCTGCACCAAATCCCATCTCATCCAGACTTATGTCATAAACCGGATTTTTTACATCCCCCCGCTGTATATTCATAGGAAGATCAATCAATACCGGCCCCTTCCGGCCAGAATTCGCAATATGATAAGCTTTATTCAGTTCTTTTACAATATCCTCGTCCTCCCGGATCTGTACTGCATACTTGGTCACAGGCTTCGCCATGGCAACAATATCAATCTCCTGAAAGCCCTGCTGCCGAAGTCCCGGGATGCCGGAATACTCATAAGTATTCAGCTGACCAGTAAGAAAAACAACCGGAAGAGAATCAAAATAAGCATCTGCGATTCCTGAAATCAGATTCGCAGCACCCGGGCCGCTGGTCGCATAAGCACATGCACACCGTTCCCCCGCCTGGGCATATCCACATGCTGCAAAAGCCGCTCCCTGCTCATGATAGCTGGAATGGCTTCTGGTATGAGGATTTTTCTCTATAGAATCAACCAGATGGGCGATCATGGTTCCCTGGTATCCAAAGAAATCATGAATCCCTTTTCTCTGTAAAAACTCAACAATATAATCCGTTACTTTCATTTCCAGAATTTCTCCACCTTTTTTTTCAGATTTGTCCTTCCTGCTACCCCCAACATATCCAGATAAATATGCTGAAGCTCCTCATCCGGAATAAACACCTCGTCATTCTTAAGGCTCTTCACCATAGCCTTTGTATATGGGACAAAAACTTTTTCCAAAGCCGGATAATCTTTATTCTTATAAAGATTTATAATATACTCTTTGTTATCCAGATAATATTTCTCCAATTCAATCTTGGATGCACAGAATTTCACATAATTCCAGCTCCAGTTCAGATATTCCTTTTTCTGGTTGGCATGTCCCTGCTTTCGTCGGGCATGGCTTCGCTTCCGGATCAGGCTCTTCTGACTTCCCACTTCCTGAAAATAATCCTCGAATCGGATCCTGGCACTGACCATTTCCGACAGCTTCACTGTATAATTATCCAGAACCTTCTCCTGGTAGTCTTCCCCATAATACTTCTGAAGATACGTATAAGTATCTCCCGGCACCGGAAACTTCCTGCCATCAATCACCACAGTTTCTGTCTCATCAAAAATTTCCCTTGGAAAATACACTGCCTTTTTCTTCAGGCGAACTACATATTCCTGGGTATCCTCCACATTCATCCTTTTACAGAGCATGCGGTAAAGGCTTTTTCCCAGACGGGCACGTCCTGTGACCAGGCGAAGCCTCATGACAAAACGGCAGATTGCCTTTTTCCTGCCTTTTCGGTCTCCATAATAATCAGCCAGCTCATTCCATCCCACTTCCTGGGCTCTTGTCCACAAATGAGCGAGTCTGGAACGCTGTTTTCCACGCAGGGGCAGAATATCCACTCCCATACCCGGATATTTGTAGTTCCTGCCTTCATTCAGACGGAAGCACAACGTATCCAGATCTGTATAGCGAAGGAAAAATCCATAAAAACGCTTATTGTTATTCATGGATTCCACAATTCTGCTATCCGGAGTCTCCTTCTCCACAGCCAGACGAAAGCGCTCCATATCCGCAGTACGCATATAGACCACGCCTGCATGAGGGCTGGTGATCTCCTGCCCGGTAACACAGCACAAAGTAAGCTGTGGTCCCAGATAATAAGGAATTCCTTCTCTTTTACATATTTTATCTATTTCGGCCAGAAGCTTTACAACTTCTTTTATTTCTCTGTTCAAGCTACGTCTGCTCCCATCTGTCTGTTCATAGTGATCACACTGTTACCAGCGCCTGTTTGAAAAAGGCTTTCTGCGAGATGTGTGTCACAAGCATTCTTTCACAAGCTGCTGTATCTCTTCTATACTTCCATACTTTCCAAGCCACTGATTCAAAAACTCAGAAGCATCTCCGGCTTTTGCATATACAGCTGCTCTCTTGCTTCCTTCATACAGATCTGTGAGAAATATTCTGGAAAGCTCCGTTCGCACAAAACCGCTTCCATTCTGCCGCAGTGCCTCCAGATAGTTCTGGAACGCAGCCTCCGTCTGTCCCTGTTTTCTTCTCACATCTCCAATTACCTTGTACACCTGGGCTCGTTTTTCCTTGCGGATCTGTCCGTCCTTGGCACGTTCTGCCAGCCATTCCAGATCATCCGCCTCACTGGTGTAAACCAGATCTGTGCGAACCCTTGCCAGCTCACCTGGATAGCCCAGGCGCTCCCATGCTTTTGTCAGTGCACGCTTATAGATCTGGATGTCATTGTTCTCACCCGGGCTCTCTGCACGCTCTGCATCAATGCGCTTTAGAATTTCCCCGATCAGTTCTTCCACCTCAGAACGCTTTTTCGCAACACTTGCGCGGGCCAGATAATAATATTCCCGCACAGAAGGATTCTCCGGCAGAAGTCTGTACCACAAAGCCATAAGCTTCATCGCCCCATCCTTCTGTCCAACATCCAGAAGCTGCTGACAAGTCTTCACCGTCTCCCTGCCATAAGGATTCAAAAACTTATCCAACTCCAGTTGGGTAATTCCATTATTTGTTTTCTCACGGGCATCTGCAAAAACTTCCAGAGCATCCGCACATTTGCCCTTCATCCAGAGCAGTTCTCCCTGGTACTTCAGGAAATACCCGTCCTCCGGGAAAAGCCGCAGTGCCTCATCAATATAAAGCTCCGCTTCCACCATATCAATTCCATTGCAAGCGCGTTCCATAAGAAAACGGCTCTTAAATTTCACAAATCCCGGCACTTCCGGATACCGCTCCATCAGCGGCACCATCGTATCCTCTGCTTCCTGATAACGCTTAAATTCATAATCGCAGACTGCTCTTCGAAACAGTTCAATATCAGATTTCAACTGGGCCAGTTCAGAAGGGAATGTACCGGTCTGCTCTTTCACCACCAGCATTCTCCATGCTTTCCCGATCCGTTCTGTATAAACCAGCGTCAGCATTGCTGCATAAAAAGTCACATCGCTGACTTCCAGCAAAACAGGATGATAAAAAGCATAGATTCCGCCAAAATCCTCCCTGCCGATAAACGCAGAGCTCAGCTGGACCTGGTAATATTTTGTAAAGATTTCATTTAATTGGGAAAAGTCACGCTTTTCTACCAATTCCTTCAGGCTGTGTCTGCTTTCTGAAATGCGCGCCTCCAGATCCATCACCGTACTTTTTGCCAGCAGAAGATTGCGCTTATACTGAAGGCGGTGGTTCCGCTTCGCGCCTGCAAGAGAATAGATCTTGCGCCAGATGGAATCTCTGCGAAGCCTGCCCTTGCGGATTCCCGGCAGATAATCATCCCGAAGCTCTTTATAGGTAATTCCCTCTACCGTAACCGCATCGTGGGATTCTCTTTCCCCATGGGGTGGAATATAGGACCATTCATCTCCGTAATGCCAGATCAGATAGTCACTCATTCTGTGCGGCACCATTACCTTTGTATTTTCAAAGCTCATATATTTCACAGGAAACATCATGTCCTTATCAAAAAGGAACGGACAGCCGCCCCAGCGCATTGCATAGCGCGGACAATCCTCTTCCTTATAGGAATACATGATCTTCTCCAGTTTCTTCAATGTGCGGTCTTTCCCCAGAAATGTATAGGAAAAAAGCCAGCGCAGATAGGCAGTCACCGGAATTTCCCAGCGGGCACCATATACAACTACCATATTTACCAGCTCAGAGTAGATCATCATATGAGTTCTGTATTTCTCATATTCCTTATCATCTGCGGGAATGGGATCCAGGGTAAGCACATCGATGATCTCACCGGCACTGTCCCTGCCGATAATCTGATGCTTGTGAAGGGCGCAGCTGTCCGTAGCAACATACCTTGGAAAAGTATTGGTATAGCTGCGGTCTACGTCCACACACTGAAGGGCGCGGTGCTCCGGAAGCACGGATCCGGAAATTTCCACCAGTTTATTCCAGTCATCTCTGGGCATATAGATGTCCACATCATCATCCCAGGGAATAAATCCCTCGTTTCGCACAACACCGATGGCTGTTCCTCCCGCCATCACATATCTCAGATTATTCTTTTTACAGATCTCATCCAGCTCACGGAAAAGCTGCAGCAGATGTTCCTGTTTCTCTGTCATTGGTTATCCTCTCTGGTTTATGATTTCCAGAATGTCTGCCAGAGTCTCTGATTCCTCATTAAAAAGTCTGGTACATTCCGTTCTCTCATCACTGATCATAATAAGCAGCTCCTGCAAAAGGTAACGGAGGCCATTGCCTTCGAAGTTAAAGCAGTACCGCTTCAGTCCCTTGCTGTCGTCTATCTTTGCCTCAAAATATCCTGTATTCCACCAGTCTCCCGGGATGGTCACACGGCCTTTCGTACCGATCACAACAAACTCATCCTCCACATCTACTGTGGTGCCAATCTCGATTGTGGCAAGAGCATCCTGATATTTCATGGTGATCATGTCGTAAATGCAGTTTCCAGATCTGTCCTTCACCACATTGGAATTCACTTCCTGGTAATTTCTGCCCAGTATCTTGATAATAGCACACAAAGGCAGAACTGCAGTTTCGGAAAAACTTCTTCCTCCTTCGAAATGGTCCTGGGAAATAGAGCATTTCACACACACAATATCGCCCACCAAGGCGCTGTGTGTCTGCCAGACAAGCTGGTTAAAGGCCCGCAGATACACCAGATTTATTTTCTCCACAAGAAGTACATGACGGGCTGCTGCAAGTGCAAACAGGTCCTTCAGCTTCTCCTTATTATTCGTCATAGGAGCGTCACTTATCACATATTTTCCAAGCTCCAGGGATCTGCGGATGTATTTCTCCCTCTTAGGCTGCTCGGTCTTGATATAAACTATGTCTACCTGGGACAAAAAGCAGTCAAATCCCTGCTGCCATTCCCCATTATCTGCCTCCACACTGTAGTAGGAATCCAATTCATATTTGTCACAAAACGACTCCGCTGCCTCTGCATTCTCAGAAAAAACGCACTCTACATGAAGACCGCTGACATATTTTGTCTCCCACACGATCCCATTGTCCTGATCATTATCTGTAACTACACCCACGGTGTAAGTGGTTCCCTCACCGCGCAGCTTGGTGCTGGAAATATTCTTGGTACGCTCCAGGTACACCACATCACAGTAATTCTTAAGGTAGTCAAATTTGCCGCGCCAGTCAGAACCAAGTACCAGAAGGTCTACCTTATACTTGATGATATCGCTGAGCTTCTGCCCCTGGTACTCCTCGATGATGATCTCATCTGCAAAACCGGTACGGCGTACATTCTCAATCCTTTTCAGAAGGCTGTCCCGCACGTTCAGCTTACCACGCTCAATATCGTAGCTCTCGCTGGTCACGCCCACGATCAGATAATCGCCCAATGCTTTCGCTCTTTTTAAAATATTATAATGTCCCTCGTGGAACAGGTCAAAAGTTCCGTAAGTGATTACTTTTTTCATCGTATTTCCCCTTAACCCCCCTGCTGTCAGCTTCACTCTGCAGTAAAATACTCCCTTTCATTCCCCCGGTTACTGTTCATAGCTTGAGCAGCAACAAATCAGAACCAGCTGCCGTCCGGGACTAATAAATACATTTAGTATAACACAGTTTGCATAGTAAGTCATTATGAAAGAATATCTGCTTTACAAAAAATATTCCCGGGTTTAACAAAAATATAACTCTTTTTTTACTGTGAAACTACTGAACTGCTGTCTCTTTCTTAATAAAAAAGTGTCTTCGACACTTCAACTCCCCTGCCCCTCAATCTTGAGGGGATAGGGGTTTCTTTTTTTCAACTTTTCATTCATAATAGGCTTATGAATATCTTACAAAGAATCTTTACTGACTACTATGAAGAAATTAAATATACACTTCATCCGAGATCTACTGAGATGGAAAATATCGATAAGATGATCAACTGTGGTGATCCATCTTTTGGCGGTGCCATGTACGGTTGTCCCCATTGCGGCAAGCTTAAATTTGTCCCATTCCGATGCCACAGCCGTTTCTGCCCTACCTGCGGAAACAAGTATTCCATGGAACGCACTACTTCCATGTCTTTTAAACTTGTTAATGTCCAGCACCGCCACTGTGTTTTTACTATTGATGAAAATCTTCGTGACTTTTTTCTTGAAGACCGTACTCTGCTCGACTGCCTCTTTCACTCTGTTACCAGTGTCGTCTCTCGTATGTTCTTCAAAATGAACAAGTCTAAAAATTATACACCTGGTTTTATTATGGTACTACATACTTTTGGCAGGGATTTAAAATGGAATCCCCACATCCACTGTCTTATATCGGAAGGTGGTTACAGTGATGATGGATTCTGGCGTCCGGTCCACCACTTCAATTATACTTATCTGCGTAATGCTTTCCGCACAGCACTGCTTGATGAAATGGGACGCAGACTCGGATCTTCTTTCAAAAAAATAAAATCCCAGTGCTACACGAATCATAAAGAAGGCTTTTACGTTTATGCAAAACCAAACAAGTGTGACCCTGAAACGGTCATAAAATACATTGGACGTTATCTTGGACGGCCAGTTATTGCCACATCCAGAATTGACAGCTATGATGAGGACTCGGAAACAGTCACATTTCATTACAACCGTCATGAAGATGACAAATATATTCAGGAAACAATCCCTGCATTAGATTTCATCAGGCGTTTGATCCGGCACATACCGGAGAAACACTTTAAAATGATCCGGTATGGCGGTCTTTATGCACGTCACCGCGAAATAGATAAAAATCTGCACCTAGCAATTTCAAAAGCGAAACGGCATACTCTGCGCGACTTTAACAAATGGCGCACAGCTATCCTTTCTTCTTTTGGATATGATCCATTAAAGTGTCCAGACTGTAAACATGAAATGCTCTTTCTGGAACTTTACTTTAACCACAAGCGCGTCTCCCTCGAAGAAATGTACGAGAAAATAATGTCCAAAGCTCGTAGAAGATGGTCTTCTGCATAATTTTTATGGATTCTGTGATATAATCCTCTCAAAGGAGGAAAACACCATGAAACCAGATATCGAGGAACTGCGCAAAAAATACATCGAAAATCCACCAGAAGGAATGACTTCCAGGGACATTCGCCACATGAGCGAAGAAGAACTTCTGGATATGGATTATTTTCTAAATGATGACGAACTTGATGACGATTTTGGAGAGGAAGGTTTTTATATCTTCTAATCCAAGAATCGTCTTGTCGTCGTGCCCGCCTCCGTGCGGGCATTTTTCAATTCAAGAGAGCGCCACAGGCGGTCTTTCCTATAAAGTAAGAAAAGAAAGACAATCCGTCAGGACTGCCCTTCTTCATGATCTTCTTTCTCTTCTGCATCAAAGGAGGTATCCCATGTGGCAGCCAGCTCTTCGATAGCCATTCTTCGCTGAGCCAGTACTGCAAACCGGTCTTCCTCTTCACTATCATATTCGTCTTCCAGACCTTCATCCTCAACCTTCTTCTCACGTTTGAAAAGAATGAAGGTGATCAGTCCCATAACATTGGTATAGACCCAGTCCACCGGAAGACTTCCAAGTATCAGTACAAACAGAACTGACACTCCAAACAACGCCCATACATTCATCAGCTGCGGAATATTCAGGATCATAAGTCCGTTCATCAGAATCATGATGGGATAATGGAAAAAGTAAATTCCCATTGTGTTTCTTCCCAGGAAAATAAATGGATGGCGTTTATCTGGCATCAGCACCAGCAATGCAAAAATAACCGTAAAGGAAATCAGATACATCATTCCTCTGACTACCATTCCCTGCACATTGTCCATTCCACTTGCAAGATAGGAATGATTGCCTCGGAAAAGGTCTACCGGAATATTATTTCCGATCATATAATTGGTCGCCACAAACAGAAGAATGATCACGAAAAGTGCAACCACGATCTTGCCTTTAAATTTGCGGATCACCTTGGTGTATTCACTCTTCCATAAATATCCTGCCACAAAAAACGGGAAAAATACCACAATTCTTGAAGCTGATAAAAATGTACTGAATTCCATTCTGGTTCCTGCCCACAGCGCAAAAATAATGCTGAGAGGTACAATAAACCTTATTTTTCCAAATGCTTCTATGGTCAGACGGTATGCAAACAACGCAAGCACATACCACATAACGGTTCCGGAAGGACGGAGCAGTTCATAATCCATTTTATTTCCCAGCCAGATCTGCGCTGCCCAGGTAAGTGTATAACCCAGAATATATGGAATCAATAAATTCTTAACATTCTTCATCACATCCTGAGGCTTCTTGGACAGATAACCGGAAATAAATATGAACGCCGGCATATGAAATATGGTAATTCCATACCACACAAAACGCACAACCTGATCTGCTTTAACCAGCTGGAATGCAATGATATGATTAAAAACCACCAGAAAAATCAAAAATATTTTTATATTATCCACAAGGTAGGAATATGGAATTTCCTGTTCCTTCGTATTCTTGCTCATTTTAGCCACCTTTATACTTTGACATAATTATTTTCAGACATGTCAGTTTTATGAATAAAGGATAACATATTTTTGTGGTTTTTGGAATAACTTTTTAATATTTTAACGTGTTTTGAAATATTTTCCTGTGGTTTTGTGTTACTGATGAACCGCAATAATGTATTATTTCATTTCTCCAAAAACCTGCTGGTGCAGTTTGCGCCCTGTAGGTGTTGCCGCCAGGCCACCCTCTGCTGTTTCTTTAAGGGCAGTGGGCATCACATCTCCTACCTTTTTCATAGTCCAGATCACCTCGTCAGCCGGAATTGCACTTCGGATTCCGGCCAGAGCCAGTTCTGCTGCCACAAATGCCCCAGCTACGCCTGATGCATTTCTCTTAATGCATGGAATTTCAACCAGCCCTGCAACAGGGTCACATACAAGACCCAGAATATTTTTTAGGGCAGTGGCTACTGCCGACTGGATCATATCAGGTGTGCCGCCGGCAAGTTCCACAATTGCCGCCGCTGCCATGGCAGATGCAGAACCGCACTCAGCCTGACAACCTCCCTGCGCTCCTGCAAGTGACGCATTATTGGCAATTACCATTCCCACTGCAGATGCTGTGAAAAGGGACATGACGCATTCCTCTTCTGTAAGCTGGTACTGCTCCTGCATGGTGAGTACAGCTGCCGGTACAATGCCGCAGCTTCCTGCTGTAGGCGCTGCTACGATTCTTCCCATGGAAGCGTTCAGTTCTGATACTGCAAGGGCACGATAGAGGGCGCCTCCAAGAAGGGGACCTGTAAGATTTTTCCCTTGCTCTACAGCAGTGCGCATGCGATAGGCATCTCCACCAGTGAGGCCGCTTGTGCTTTTCAGATCCGGGGCGCTGCCAGGCTGGATACAGGATGCCATAACCCGATAGTTTTCCCTCATTTTTTTATATATTTCCTGCTTCGGCAGTTCCATCTGCTCCGCCTGCTGCTCCAGAACCAAAGCGGACAGACGACAGTTGTTCTCCTTCGCTGCTTTCAGCAGGGATTCTATTGAGTGGTAGTTTAGATCCACAGTGAATTCTCCTTTACCGTATTTTTAGTGGGGTGAGAAGTTTTTCAAAAAGGGACGCATTTGGACAATGTGTATTACTCACTCGCCGGCGCAACGCTCCGATGAACTAATCGCTAACTGCGACTAATGCGTTCGGGAGAGCCCTCACGCATAAGTCTACGTAAGCGCTGGATTTCATCTGCGCTAAGAACGCGCCTGAAATGGCTCGCTGGAGTAATACACATTGCCCAAATGCTGTATGTCGGCTGGAACTTCGCCCCACTAACTAGCAATTTATACACGTTCTAGAGCGTGTTTGAAAAAGGCTTTCTGCAAGATGTGCGTTACAATTTGTGGGAGATTTCGCTCGGATGAGGGCGCAGTAGCGGGCTACGGCAACCGAATTCGGGTGAAATATACCGCAAAGTGGGGCGTGCAGATTGCGGGAATGATTTTTTAAACACGCTCTAACATCGTACTGGAATATATATTCTCCAGCCGGTTAATCTTCTCATTGAGTTCCGGAACAAAGTGGCTGTCGCTCTCGATAGTCATTACCGCCAGACCACCCTTGGTCTCGCGCGCCAAGTGAAAATTGCAGATATTCACCCCATACTCTGCCATCAGCTCTGTAACCGCAGCAATCGTCCCTGGTGCATCCTTGTGAAGCACGATCAAAGCAGGATTCTGCCCAGTAAGAGCAACCTCCATTCCATTCACTCGGGTGATCAGGATATTCCCCCCGCCAATACTGCTGCCCCGAAGAGACACCTTTTCCCCGTCTGCTGCAGTCAAAGTGATCTCCGCAGTATTCGGGTGCGTATTCTCCAGTTCACCAGTCTCAATCTGAATTTCCAGTCCCTCCTTTTTCGCCACATCAAGTGAAAAGCGGATACGCTCATCATCTGTCTGCATTCCCAGTATTCCCGCTACAAGAGCCTTATCCGTGCCGTGTCCCTTATAAGTTTTCGCAAAGGAACCATGCAAAAATATGTGCGCTTTCACCGGAGTTTTTCCAAGAAGAGCCCTTGTCATCAGACCGATCCGGGCTGCTCCCGCAGTATGTGAGCTGGACGGTCCGATCATAACCGGCCCCAGAATGTCAAATACATTCATACTTATTTTCCTCTTCCTTTTATTCATCCGCTGCCTTTTTTCGTTTCCGGCAGCCTGCAGATGTTTTCACGTTACCGCTCACATCTGCACTGTTATTGTTCCATCTTAACATTAAAACATACCTTTTACAACATGGATAAAGGGTAACTGTTTACTTCTTGTTTACTGTTCACTCCATTCACAGTAACGCGCTTCGCAATGCACAATACTCCCGATAAATAATCTTATGTTTCCTTTCTACCTGGACTGTGGTAAAATAGTTCTATGTAAATCGCCTGGAACCATTCCGGCAAGACTATTTTCAGATTTCTTTATGAAAGGCACACAATTCATGAAACGAGTGATTACTTACGGTACCTTTGATTTACTTCACTATGGGCACATTAATCTGCTGCGCAGGGCGAAAGCTTATGGTGACTACCTGATCGTAGCTTTATCTACAGATGAATTTAACTGGAACGAGAAGCATAAAAAATGCTATTTCTCTTATGAAAAAAGAAAATCCCTGCTGGAAGCCATCCGCTACGTAGATCTGGTAATTCCGGAGGAGAACTGGGAGCAGAAGGTAAGTGATATTAAAGAATACCACGTAGATACCTTTGTTATGGGTGACGATTGGGAAGGGAAGTTTGACTTTCTGAAGCCTTACTGCGACGTGGTGTACCTTCCGAGGACACCGGAGATTTCTACTACGCAGATTAAGGCGGATCTGCAGAAGTAGGAAGCATTGGTAATTATATAGTCAGAGATTTAGTATGATTCATGCAGGTTATGAAATCTCTGACTTTTTTATTTCATGACAACAATGTGCACGCTTCCCAAAAACGATTTGCAGGATGTGCGGGGTGCAGATTGCAGGAATGATTTTTCAAACGCGCTCTAACACAGCATCTGCAAATATTTATCCCGGACTACTTAGCAAGACGGATCATATTCCAGCTGTGTTTTCCAAGCACAGTACTTAATTTACCGCCGTCAATCCGGCTTGCAGCGGATTCCACAGGCACAACCTTTTCGGGATCCGCTTCTGTATTTACAGCTTTCATATCGTCATTAGTAAGTACAATGTGTTCTTTCACCTGATAGCCTTCAAACTGGCGCAAATCGCAGCTTACCTCCAGATCTTCCTCAAGACTTTTATTCACTGCAAAAATTGTAAGAGTATCTTTCTCCTCATTCCATACGCACACAGAATCCAGATACGAAACATCACAGTAATTCCTGCTGTCATATACCGGAGCCAGTACCTGTGTATTCAACACAGTTCCTCTTCCGAAAATGCTTGTGTACATATATGGATAAAAGATAGTCTGGCGCCATGCACCTGTATCGGAGGTCATGATCGGCGCGATTACATTTACCAGCTGTGCCAGGCATGCCATTTTCACACGGTCTGCATGGCGAAGTAAAGTGATCAGCATGCTCCCAACCAGAAGGGCATCTTCGAAATTATAAATATCCTCAAGCTGATGTGGAGCCTGTCCCCATTTTTTCAGTTTCTCGTCGGCTGCATTGCTGTGATACCACACATTCCACTCATCAAAGGAAAGGTTAATGCGCTTTTTGCCATGCTTTTTCGCACGGACAGCGTCGCAGATGCTGACTACGCCGGAAATAAAGTCATCCATCCCTTTGGAATTTGCAAGAAAATCAGGGGTGTCATCAGCAGCATTGCCGTAATACTGGTGAAGGGACATATAATCCACCAGATCATAGCACTCGTCCAGAACCGTGTACTCCCAATCTCCAAATGTCGGCATCATCAGATTAGAGCTTCCACAGGCAACAGTCTCGATTTCCGGATCCAGCATTTTCATAATACGGGAAGTCTCTGCTGCTGTTCTTCCATATTCATACGCTGTCTTATGTCCCATCTGCCATGGACCATCCATTTCATTTCCCAAACACCAGGTTTTAATGTTGTGCGGCTCTGCATGACCGTTGGTCTTGCGCATGTCGCTGTAATAGGTACCGCCCTTAAAATTACAGTATTCCAGAAGATTTCTGGCTTCCTCCGGTCCTCTTGTTCCAAGATTCACTGCCATCATGATATCTGTGTCTGCTTTCTTCGCCCAGTCCACGAACTCGTCCAGGCCAAAGTGATTGTTCTCGATCACACCCCAGGCAAGTTCCGGTCTGGCAGGTCTTAGATTCTTCGGTCCAACACTGTCTTCCCATTTAAAGCCGGAAACAAAGTTGCCTCCCGGATAACGGACAATCGGAACCTGAAGCTCCCTTACCAGTTCCAGAGTATCTTTACGAAAGCCCTGCTCGTCAGACAGCGGGCTGCCCTCCTGATAGATTCCTTCATAAACAGCACGTCCCAGCTGTTCAATAAAAGAACCGAAAATCCGCTTATCCACCTTGCCGGTGAGGAAATATTTATCGATGATGATCTGTGCTTTTTTCATGGTGTCCTCCTTATATGGTGCCAATTGTATGGCATTTTTCTGCTCTTTATGTATCTATTATTTTAATGGCATACGATTTTTTTACCAGTTTTTTTATTCCGATATAGTTGACTTTTTTTCCGATAATGATTACAGTAAAAAAAATGGTGAAAGGAGTCCAGAGCATGAATTTTCACGAATCTGCAGACAGAGATTTTTCCATTCAGTTCTGCGAATACAACTATTCAAACCCTGATTATGATCAGATCTACCGTCCCAACGGAAGCGGAGACTATCTGTTTTTGCTTTTTAAGACACCCATGAAGGTTTATCTGGATAAAAAACTCAGTATTTCCAAGGAAAATGCCTGTATTCTCTATGCCCCCGGATATGAGCAGTATTATAAGGCTGTTCACAGGTTCCGGAACAGCTACCTTCATTTTTCCTGTAAGGCAGATCTGAAAAAACAGTATAGAATCCCACTTAACACTGTTTTTTATCCGGGAAACTGTGAAGAGATCAATGCCTGCATCCGGCTCCTTCACAAAGAACATATAGCAAATGATTTATTTTCCGATGAATACGAGTATACTCTCTTTCAGCAGCTTATGATTACGATTGCAAGGGGACTTAAAAGCCATCAGATACATGGAAGTGGAACAGAAGGAGACAATCTTTATTCTGCATTTCGAAAGCTTCGGCTGGAAATGCTCACGAACTACGCTAAGCCATGGGACACCACAAAGCTTTGTAAAACGGTCAGCCTGGAAAAAAGCCAGTTCTATTCCTGCTATCAGAAATTTTTCCAGAGTACCCCTCATGCAGATTTGCTTCAGATCCGTATGGATAAGGCAAAGAACCTGCTGACAAATGAAGCACTGACTGTCCAGCAGATTGCGCAGATGTGCGGATTTTCAGATTTTTCCCATTTCAGCAGATATTTCAGGAAACAGGCAGGATGCTCTCCCCTACAATGGCGCAGGAAAATGGGAGAGCCCCATTGATACTTTAACGATATTTCCAGATTCCGTGAAGTGCATAGGACAAAAAGAAACAGGCACTTCTCAGCGGTCCATAGCCAACGTAACGGTACACCTGATAGGTCATGATGGCAGATTTGGCTTTGTTTCTTGACTTTCCGCCCTGGGACAGACGATATTTCAGATAGGGCCTATTAATTCCTGTGGCATGTCCGTATTTTCGCACCACCTTCAGCCAGGTGATATAATCCTCATGGCTATCATCATGCTCCATGGGAAATTCCAGTGCCACCTCATGGAGAATCAGGACGGAAGAACAGTTAATGCTGTTGTGTTTCAGAAGCTCATGATAGTCCAGCCTGGATTTAACCGGGATATACTTGCCTGTGAAGGTTCCGTCCGGATTCATGAGATCACGTCCTGTAGAGCAGATTACATCGCCGGTCATTTCAAGAGCGGCAAGCTGTGCCGCCAGTTTTCCCTCTTCCCACCAGTCATCCGCATCCAGAAATGCCACATATCTGCCTTTCGCAACAGACACACCACGGTTACGGGAACCGGCAGCACCGAGATTTCGCTCATTTTTTATATAAACAAAATCCGGTCTGTTTTCCCATGGAATGAGAACTTCCCGGGTTCCATCAACAGAGCCGTCATCAATGATAATCAGCTCCAGTGGTACATCCTGCGCATAAACAGACTGCACTGCCCGGGCGATGTATTTCTCACCATTATATACGGGCATGATCACAGATATTTGCGGGGTTCGCCCTGCTTCCCCTTTCGTATTTGTATTATGAAATCCACTATCCTGTATAGTTCCCACCCTTTTCTGTCTTTCCACGTTATGCACTCCTTATTATTTCTGCTTCTGAAGCGTTTTCATTGTTTCTATTATAGCCCAGAACCTTTTCTTCGTCCAGAAAGGAAAAAAGATTGTAAATATGGAAAATACTGTTGTTACAGGCATTACAGCAATCAGGCAATTCCATATTCTATCAGCAGTTTATTTCGATATTCTTTATCCGTGGTGACTTTTAATAATTCGCTGATGCGATTGGATAGAATAAGCTTCTCGATTAAGGTCGCCATTTCATCCTGACCTTCCTGTCTTCCTTCTTGTCTTCCTTCTTGCCAACCTTCTTGCCGACCTTCTTGCCGACCTTCTTGCCGACCTTCTTGTCTACTATCCCTCAACATTTCTTTAATCGCTTTACACATGTCAAATCCGCCTCCTTCGGTTTGTATTTTCTGTTTAATCAGTTGCAAGTTTCGGATTCCAGCCATTACAGCAAGAAAATCATAGGCATCTTCTGGTAAATTTGAAAAAACCTTCTGGTTTTCTTCTATATATAATTTTAATTTCGTTCGATCATTGGTTCTTTTTAAGAAACCGCAAACCTGACGCAGGTCTGTTTGAAACCATTCCTCATTTTTGAAATGGCGCATTTCAAAAATTACCAATGATTTTTCCACAAACAACCGCTTTAATTCTTCGGGAAATATTTCTGTACGAAATAAATCATCCATTTTTCTCGCTGCTTTCCAGCGTTTCCTCCCAAAATATATTACAATATGAATGACTGGGTAAAATTTATCCCTTTTCCTGGCTCCAGAAAGATATTCTTCTCCGTTCTTCAAGTCTCCAGCTTCTTTATGTATCTTCTGGAGTCTCTTCCATTGATTATAGTAATCAGTTCCTTTTTCATGCAGGACTCGCACTGGCATTACATAATGCTCAATTGTCTGCCCCTGAATCATAAGCAGAAACTTCCCTTTACCAACAGTCACCATTACAGACAAATCCGGTGTATTCTCTATTGCTGATACTTTATCGTTCTTTTTGGTGACATCATGCAGCACCGGATTCTGCTCCTGCAGATCACATTCTCTGACAATTTGCTTTCCATGAAATATAACTCCGTTAATCAGGTCTGCAACTCGCCTGAAATCTCGAAAGTATTCGATTGATGTGGCGTTTTCTTCCTTCATGCACACTCCCTTCTGAGTGAAATAACAGTGTGCAGAACGCAGCATATACTTTTTTAATACACTTTATATTATAATAATACATAATTTAATTGTGTTTTTCAAGTATTAGTATATTTTTTATTTATTTTTACGCATCTGTTATTTCCTGTCCTTTATATACTGTAAAACAACTATGAAATTATCTGATCGAATGACCGGACACAGATTTTCCTGTGAGATTTTCTGTAGTGAAAGTGAATATAGTATACGACTTGAAAATATATTGTCAATCATAAAACATATGATTTTGTTTTTATTTTGTTTTTATAAAACATATGATTTTGTTTTTAAATCAGGAGTGGTACAAGCCACTCCTGCTACGCTTTAAAGAAGGTCTTTATCAATAATCTGGTAGTTCGCCCGGTGTATGTACAATGCCTTCCCATCGACCATAAGCTTGGTCATTTTCGGCAGATCGTCCGGAATTTCCCAATAGACATTATCCCCGGAAAATGCGGCGATAGGCTGTCCAAGCTGGGATTTGATGACCACAACCCTGGATTTGCCGAAATCATTTTTGTACCGGTTCAAAACCCTCGCCAGAGCTGCATTATCCGTGATTCCGTTCCCACCGCTACTGTTGACCTCGTCTAATGAAAAATCCACCTCCGGTTCCAGCCCATTCTGCACAAATACACAGGTATCTCCGCAGCTTTCGATTTCTTTTCCATCAATGGTAATGGTGATTACTGAAGACAGATCATAGCCGGTTACTGCTCTTCCATCGCTGTCATAGCTGACGGTTTCGATTTTATTTCCGGTAATGCTGATTTTCTTTCCAGAGGTTTTCAAGGTCTGATTCCCATAATTATCATAGGTATATACGGTATAATTGTTTCCGATCAATGAGCCATGAATTTCATTAATAATGGACCCCAGTTTACTGCAGCCAGTGAGCGCAACTACCAGAATTGCGGTCAAAAGGGCTACGAATATTCTCTTCTTTTTCTTTTGCATTTTTCTTCTCTCCATGTATTTTATGTTTGATATGCTTCTGCTATAACTTGAATCAAAAGATACTTACAGATTTATAGTAGCATGACAAATCACAGAACACAAGATGAATCACTGTCCCACGTTTTAAATTATTTTAATTCAAGTTATCTGTTTGTCCCTTAACCAGTAACCACTTCGCGATGCACAGAAATCATGTATTCACATGATTTAGCGCCATTCTTACGCCAAACCAAACTCCACCAGTAACTTATTTCGATACTCCCGATCGGTGCTTGCTTTTAACAGCTCGCTGATACGGTCTGCCAAAATAAGTTTCTCGCTCAAGGTCGCCATTTCGTCTTGACCTTCCAATCGTCCTTCCTGTCTTCCTTCCTGTTCTCCTTCCTGTCTGCTAACTCGCAGCATTTCTTTAATAGCTTTACACATGTCAAATCCACCTCCTTTGGTTTGTACTTCCTGTTTGAGCAGCCTCAAATTCCTGATTCCGGCCATTACAGTCAGAAGGTCATAAGCATCTTCTGGTAAATTTGAAAAAACCTCCTGATTTTCTTCTATATATGCTCTTAATTTCATTCTGTCATTGGTTCTTTTTAAAAAGCCACAGACCTGGCGCAAATCTGTTTGAAACCATTCTTCATTCGGAAAATGGCACATCTCAAAAATCAAAAGTGGTTTTTCTGTAAACAGCTTCTTCAATTCCTCTGGAAATATTTCTGTAAGAAATAAGTCATCCATTTTTCTCGCTGCTTTCCAACGTTTCTTTCCAAAATATACCACAATATGAATCACCGGATAAAATCTGTCCCGCTTCTTAGCTCCGGAAAGATACTCTTCTCCCTTCATCAGATCTCTGGCTTCATTATGCATCTTCTGTAATTTTTTCCACTGATTATAATAGTCAGTTCCTCTCTCATGTGATGCCCGTACCGGCATTACATAATGCTCAATTGTCTGCCCCTGGAGCATAAGCAGGAACCTTGCTTTATTCACTGTCACCATCACGGATAAATCCAGTGTATTCTCTACTGCTGATACTTTGTTATCCTTTTTGAAAATATTGTGCAGTACTGGATTCTGTTCCTGCAGGTCACATTCTCTGACAACCGATTTCCCATGAAATATAACTCCATTGATCAGATCCGCAACCCGCCTGAAGTCTCGAAAGTATTCAATTGATGTGGCGTTTTCCTCCTTCATGCACACTCCCTTTCTGAATATGATAGCAGTATGCAGGATATGAAAATTATACTTTTCAGATGCTATTCTATATTATTATAATACACATTTTTATTGTGTTTTTCAAGTATCAGTATATTTTTCATTTACCATTTTACACAGCTATCAGTTTCTAACACAATGCAATAAAAATGAATCAACTGGTCGAATGACCGGACACAGATTCTTCTGTGAGATTTTCTGTAGTGAAAGTGAGTTTAGTATACGACTTGTTGGAGGGTATTGTCAATCATAAAATGTTTGGAAGTTTGTTCTTTTCTTTCTATATATGATATACTGCAAGTGTATTTAATATACGAAAGGAATTATTCAAAATGGCTGATAAGTCAGAGATGATTGGAAAAGTAGTCGTCATCCTACTCCGATTATCTGAAAGGACATACAGCTAAAAGATTCACTTCGTAAAAAAACTATAATCGCGAAAAACAGAGAACTAACAAAATTAAACTGAAAAAGCAACGCATGCAGATAAAAACTGAGCGGTTGAAGATGTTATTGAAAAAAGATCAGAGATAGGTTGGTATGGGAGGTGCGTGGCTCGCTCAGATGAGACACACACCTTCATTTTTAACAACTGTGTGCAACTTTACATAATTAAAATCACTTATAACTTTTAGAATTCATTATGATTATCAGTGCCAGGTTCTAATTAACTATGCTTTGAATTAACATAACTTTGTTCCAATCAATCCGCTATTGATAATCATCACTCTTGCTTAGATCAATTTTTATCCAAGCTCCATCATTAGAAGGAGTTTTTATATTCGAAGGATTGGGTGGATTTTGAAATGTACCACCTCCTGCAAAAACATAATAAGTATTCCCCTCTTTATAAAGATCCCCATCCTGTAGATTATCTAATATATTTTTTTGTCCAATTCCCCATTTGTCAATTAGATCAGCGGAAGTGTATGTCGTTTTATTAGGAGAAACAAACCAAGAGTCTCGTGTATATGGAGTGCAATAGTCATAATTATTAGTATACCCATTATTAGTTTTTGCAACATACAATGCTCCTTTGAATTTGTACACCTTACCAAAAGTAATCCTAAATGGTGATTGCCCTGTTGGGCATTCTTCTGGATATTGAATAGCACCCCAATTTAAATCTTTTATAGAATTTGTATCATTATAATCACTATTAGTACTGTTTCCTGGATTTGACGGATTTGTTCCTGGATTTTCGCTTGGATTATTACTGCCATTATCCACATCAGTCCCACCCTTCCATTCAAACTTAACAGCTTCATCTACTGCGCCTGTCGGTGGAATGTATTTAATCACACACTCTCCATTTGCTCCGGGAGTACCAACCCAATGTACATTATCAGTAGAGCTGACTCCTCCAATTGTAATTGGCAGTGCAGTCTGCCAGCCATCCTGTTTCTGTTTTAAAGGTTTTACTGTAATGGAATATACGTTAGCTTCTTTTTTATATATCATCTGATTCGCATCTTTTGTATAAATCGCCGTTGTATCCCCCGTAATCGCCGCCATCATCACTTCCGCATATGCAGATCTTACATCGGAGAGGTCTACGGCTTCGCGGCTTTTTTCAAGCTGACTTGTGAAAATGGGGATTCCGATTGCTACCAACACAGCAATTATCGCCACTACGATTAAAAGTTCTGCCAACGTAAATCCCTTGACAGATTTTATTTTTCTCTTCATAAACATCCCTTTTTTCTTATGTATTTGCTGCTAAAAAGCATACTTTTGCTTTTTAAGGATAGCACATAGACCTACCGAAGTCTATCTGCATTTTGGCTAAAATAATACCTCATTTTCGTAAATGTTGCGCAACTGCAAATAGATTTCGCCGCGTCTCCTCTCTGCGCAGAAGTCCTTCCTCTTTTGGGTTATATTCAAAATTTTCAACATCTACACAGACTATGTTTACCTAAACAATCATAATTATTCTGGAATTAAACAGAGTGGCAGCTATCAAAGGCTGCCACCCAATTTTACCCTTATGCAATTCCCAACTCCGCCATCAGTTTTTTTCGATACTTTTTATTATTACTTGCCTGCAATAAATCATTAATACGCCCAGCAGAGACTAACTTTTGAATTAATTCGTTCATTCGTTCTTCTGTCTTACGTTCACCTTCACGTCTGCCCTCACGAATACCTTCCTGTTTGCTGTCTCTCATCATATCATCAAACGCCTTGCACATATCAAATTCACCTCCCACCGTTTCAACATCTCTCTTTATAAGTTTCATGGTCCTAATTCCCGACATTACAGTAAGTAGGTCAAATGTGTCTTCTTCTAGTTTGGAGAAAACCTCTTCATTTGCCTTTACATACTCCCGTAAAGCCGTTTTGTCATTCGTTCTTTGCAAAAATCCACAAACCTGTTGTAAATCGGTCTGGAACCAGTGTATATTTTTGAAATAATACACTTCAAAAAGCAGCATTGGTGTCTCGAAAAATAATTTCTGCAGTTCTTCTGGAAAATCATTTGCTCCGGTCAGATCATCCATTTTGAAGGCTGCACGCCAGTGCTCTTGTCCAAAATAGATTACAATTTGAAGCACAGGGTAAAAATGATCGGTCTTTTTCATTCCCGAAAGCCGCTCGGCATTATCTTTTAAATCATTACAGTTCTTATGATCCTTTTGCAGTTTTTTCCACTGATTATAATAGTCAATTCCTTTCTCGTGCAAAAGTCTGACCGGCATTGCATAATGCTCCAGTGTTTGTATCTGAATCATAAACTGAAATTTCAGACTCTTCCACGTCACTGCAACAGACAGATCTGGTGTATTTTCTATAGCGACAACTTTATTCTTTTCCCGATAGACATTATGCAGCACTGGATTTTTCTCCAACAGATTATCTTCTGTAATAACCTACCTGCCATGAAAAACAATTCCATTCAGAAGATCCACTATCCGCCGTGGATCCTTAAAGTACTCAATTGATGTGGCGTTCTTTTCCCGCATGCACACTCCTTTCTTTGTATGAAAAAGTTATGTAAAGTCATGTGTACAATACAAGAACGAACATTTTGTACTATCATTAGTATATACATATATTTTGTATTTTTCAAGTATTAGTATACAAAAATATAACTTTACAACAACTATTTCATACCCACGCAAAATATTCATAACGAAATGGAATTACCTGACCGAATGGTCAGATTTAGATTTTTCTTTTGTAAAAGTAAATTAAGTATACGACTTAATGAAGGGCAATGTCAATCAGAAAAATTGAGGATTATGTATATGATTTTCGTAAGAATTGTGCAGAAAAGCAGGCCAGAAATGCCTTCTGGCCTGCCCGGTAAAAAGGATTATTTAAATTGAAATCACCCAAATTTCCTCATATTACTAAGGTCTGTCAGGTTGATCATCTGTGTTTCGCCGACTTCACCTGTTGGGCTCATCGGGCATACGGCGTAATTTCGTGTTTCGCTTCCTATCGTAAGTTTAGCCACATAATGCCAGCGAGACCATTCCTCAGTGCCTCTCTGATAATCGCCATAACAATTGTGAATATCATCAAAACCACCGATTAACTTTGCAAAATCACAAAGGGCTGCCGGTGATGTGCAGGAATCCCAACGATAAGATACAAAAAATGGAGTATTAGGCTCTGCTGCCAGAGATACCAGATAATTTCCATGTACCGTTACATATTTGAAGCGACCTGGCTCTGTGAGATAATCACTTACAGCGTCCATTTTTTCAAATGGAGTCATACCGGAAGTTGTAACTTTATTGATAATGTCAGTCATCCATGCTTTCTCAGCCTGGTCATAATCCATAACATTTAAAGCCACTGTTTTTGCAACCGTATAACCAGACATGGAGTATTCTCGGAATTCGATATTGTAAGTTCCTGCTTTTTCAAAATATACATATCCGATATAACCGCCTTTTACTTTTTTCAGGGAAGTTGTCTCGGAATCGCCGTTTTCATAAGGAATATCATCATATATGTGCGTTGTTCCACCCGAATATACATTTATCAAAGGGCTTTCTCCATCACAGATCAATCTAAAAGAATTCAGATCCGGATTGTCTGTTTTTATAAAAAGAGGTTTGATACACTGTGTGTAAATATCTGCTTTCTGCTTGTCCAAACCATAAATTTCATAGGTATATTTAGCAGGTGTTGTGCCTTTCGTATCATATATTGGCAAATCCACTTTACGGATTTCACTCCACGGTCCAACGACTTTTACATTATTGCGGATGGTGTAAGAACGTACTTTTGTATAGTAACTGCGGCCTGAGTCTAAATAATAGAAACTCACACTTCCTATCCCGTCATCTTCACCGATTGTTCGCATATCCTGAACACTGTATGCAAACTTATCATTGTAAGAAAGATAACCTTCGTAACCAACATAGGGATCTGACTGGGAAAAAGTTCCCGGACAGTTCAAATCCACCCATCCGTCACCATAATCTATTGACTTGATGGCTGGAACAGGAAGGGTGCTGTCAACGGTTTCAGATGTCACTACATAAGAAGTCTCGGTATGCGGATTGTATAGCTTCTGGGTAACTGAAACCGTGGAAGTAATTTTTTGTCCATAAATATCCGTGATGGTAATCACGCATTTCCCAGGCTCAAGCGTCGCAAATAAGTGGCTGTTTCCGCCTTCAGCTTCATCTGTGGAATATACAACAGCCGGATCAGAAATATTAATGTCTTTGATTCCATTTGACGTTTCAATCTCATAATATCTTCCGCTTTCCAGGGTTATATTTGCTTTTCCCTCTTCGAGCGTTAATTTCGGAACCGGCTTAGGGGTAGGCGTTGTATTTGAAGTATTTTCTTTTAACTTTCCGCTTGTTTTGCAATGTTCTGTTGAAGACCATTTGGAATAATATTTCTTTCCTTTAATGGCCATGTAGGTACGGGCCTGCATATAATATGTAGTTCCGGCTTTCAGTCCATTGAGGGAAACGGTGTTGTTTTTGTTTCCTTTGACTGTTATGGTTTTCGCATTTTTTAATTTGGAATTTGTGGCATAGCGCAGCTGGTAACCGCTGGTCTGAGCGGTTTGCCTTTTTATTATCACACTGACAGTCTTTTTTCCAACATAACCACCCATTACCTGGGTCTTTGGAGGCAAAATGGTAAACTGCTTTTTCACTTTGCCGGCATAAGCACCTTTTCCAATAATCTGAACCGTATAGGTGCCTACCTTTTTGCAGCCCTTGGAATATTTCAGAACATAGTTTTTCTTCTCTTTCAGGACTTTGCCCTTATAGGTGACGCTTACCTTCGGGCGCTGGACTTTTTGATTGTAGGTGAGTTTGGTGGCTGATAATTTGATTTTGGTGTTTTTCACATTTACCTTTGCTGCAGCAAATACCTGGCTTGTACTGCACAGCAGAAGCAGGGAAATGATGAGGCAAAGACGAACCAGCCGATGAAGGTGGTGATTCTTTTTCATAGATTTTTTGCTCCTTCCTGAGATAGATTGATAGATTTATTAGCCCATTGCAGAACTTCATTTGTTTTGATTTTAGCACTTGATGGGGGAATTAACAAGTAGAATGGGGTGCAAAGAAAACATTAAGAATATCCAATGCAATTTATAGTTAAAAGCCCAAAATTGCGTTGGATATTCCTTTTCGTATTGGCTTATAAGCCATCATATTTTGACATTTTCATTCCTGCTAATTCCAAAACATGTTCTCTGCTAATTTTCAGCAGTTCTGCAATCTTTTCAATGCCCATTCCATCCTGAAGTAGTGAATTGACAATTTCTTTTGTTTTCAATTCCTTTCCTTCCTGTATTCCCTCTTGTATTCCTTTTTGTATTCCTTTTTGTATTCCGCTTTGCTCACCAGCCTCAAACTCAGCTTTTCTCAGTTTACGTTCTTCCTCTTCTTTGTCATATTCAAATATACTCACTGCGATAACCTCCGCTCTATTTTTCCGAAGAAATTCTTCCAGAATTTCCTCCTGAATACATTCATCTACAGCTTTTTTTACAGCTGTTTCCAGTTGCATATATTTTGCATATTTACGAACCCGCGCTACATATATTGCATATTCCCTTAGTATCTGGCACTGTTCCATCAATTCCCTATTACTGCCTTCATTGATATTCAAAGTTACTACTTTAAGTTCAAGTTTCGGTTCACTGGATATATTCTCATATGCTTCTGACAAACGGTTCTCCCATTTGTCTTCTTTCCGCTCTGTACCATTATAAAATACAATAAAGTTCGGTGCCGGTATTTTCTGCAATGCTGATGAATATAAAGACTTCTTATTCACCAGCTTCTGGTATTCAGCGGATATGTAAAAAAGATCCCGTAAGGGCATATTCGGTGTATATGTTGACTGATGCTCATACAGGAAAAGATTGGTGTCAATAATAAATGACAGATCATTTTTCATTCCCATATAAATTGCATTCTCAAGTGTAACAATCTCCAGTTCTTCCGGATTCATATAAGATGTTCCATTAATCGCATTATAAAGCGACAGCAGATTCTTTCGATCTGAAAATAGCATCCGGAATATCGTATCCTTGTAGTTTCTGTTTACCATAAGCTGGTCCTCCTTTTCCTTGCAGGAGTCAGAAAAGACAAGCTAGGCATACATACCTTTCATTCAGAACTCCTGCTCTTCTTCGTTAATGGGGTAAAAAGCATGGATTTCTGATGTGTGATTAGATAAATCAGATGGCAGATATGCCTTGAACTATATGAGAAATATGCTTTTTATCATAATAACATCATAGTTCTTAATTTACAAGTACTGTTCACGAACTTGCTGAATTAATCCGTCACCAACCTTACGCCATTCATAAACAAAATCTCACACCCCTTATCACCCCACAGTTTTGCAGTAGCATACGTTCGCTTATCTCCTGAAATCCTTTTATTCCCTGGCTTTCAGGCTTTTTTTATTTCTGTTTTTAGTCATATTTTACTAGATATATATATTGTTGTATATGTTATAATAGTCATAGTGGAGGTGCCTATTATGCATTTAAGGAAAACAAAAACCAGTACAGGACGTATTTATCTTGCGATTGTTGACTCTTTTTATGATAAACAGAAAAAAATGTCTCGCTCCAAAACAATTGAATCATTGGGTTACCTTGATGTTTTGGAAAAAGAGTACGATGACCCTATTGCTTACTTTCAAAAAAGAGTCGAGCATCTAAAAGCTGAAAAAGCAGCCAGGCAGGCTCCCATCCGCTTTACTTTTTATGATTCTGACCGACTTTGTATAGGTGACGATCTGAGAAAAAACTTCGGCTATGCCGCCCTGAGCCAGATCTATCACGAGCTCGGCCTCCATACTTTCCTAACGAACCGGCAGCGCCACTCGAAAGAACAGTATGATGCCAATACCATCATGAAGATGCTGGTTTATTCCAGGCTTCTTTTCCCTGCTTCAAAGAAATCTTCCTATGATGACAGAGAACATTTCTTTGAGAAAACGGACTACTCTTTAGATGATGTTTACCTCTGTCTGTCTTTTCTGCACAAACACAAAGAAAACTTGCAGGTTTGGCTGAATGACCGCATCAAAGAGAATTATGGCAGGGATACTTGGTACAGAATACAAGCGGAAATCCCGCAAGTCTCCAAGAACAATCCAGGTCTCCTCTGTTTCCGGCAAAAAGATAAAAAAGCAGGTAGATGAGAAACAGCTTGTCTTCTGGAGTGAAAAATATGCCAAACGAGCAAAAGCAGAGCGTGAAGCTACGCTGGCAAAAGCCTGAGACCTGGCAAAAAATCCAGGGAATTATACAAGAGCCACATCTTACGGTGCTGCAAAATACGTCAAAAAAGTTGACTATGACAAAGAAACCGGAGAAATCCTTACTGCCTCTTCTGTGCTGGACATTGATGAAGAAAAAATCCGGGAGGAGAAAGCACTGGATGGTTACTACATGCTCTTAACCAGCGAAATGGAGACATCTGACGACGAGATTATCGATATGTACCGGGGTTTATGGAGAATTGAAGAATCTTTTAAAGTAACCAAAAGTGAACTGGAAGCCAGACCCGTGTATGTCTGGACAAAAGAACATATCGAAACACATTTCATTACCTGTTTTGTAGCTTTGACAATCGCAAGAATACTGGAAAATAAACTGGAGAGAAAATACAGCATCGGAACCATTTTGGAATCTCTGTCAAAAGCTGAATGCAGTTTAATCCAGCAAAACTACTATCTATTTGATTATTACGATGAAGTTCTAAAAGATATCGGAAGAGTTACAGATATTGATTTTGGAAAACGTATCCGTACTCTGGGGGAAATTAAAAAAGTTTTAGCAAAGACCAAAAGTAGAAAAAACACCATGAAAATCTGACAAAGCAGAAACCCCGCCAAGCCTTGTATTTATTAGGTTTGACGGGTGTTTTATATCCATTTAACTGCAAAAGTCAAGTTATAATTCTATCAGCATTTTAGACAAAATAATCCTCATAAAAAGACCTGTGATTTTCGCAAAACTCGCTTCCCCATAATCTCTGTTCATCCGAAGCTCAGCAAAACATTTTTATCAAATACTTTTCAAACAAATCCCATCCATAAACGTAATTTCGCACCTGCCATTTCCGTCTATAATCACTTCCCGAATCAGCATTCTTTTCTTCACAGATGCTTTTTCCCAGTCAGGACTGTTTTGTGTCAGTTCCTTCATCTGACTGGCACGCAGACTTTCCAATGGATTTCCCTGACGAATTTCTGCATCCCAGTCTGCCAGAAGATTTTCCCGCTGCGATACCAGTCTATCCCAGGCACAGACAAGATAAGCTTCTATTTTGGTCTCCTCCACAGGCTGCAAGCTGCAGATTTTTTCTTTTTCCTTGCTTGTATTTATACATCTCCATTTGCTTTGTCCACCTTTTTTCATTAACCTACCACCGCAGCTCCCACAAAACATTTTTCCATAAAGAGGTTCAGAGGTACTGCTTCCCAGTTCTCTGATCTGATGATGTTTTTTGAATTCTTCGATTCTTTCCAGTTCCAGCCGGACCGCCTCCCAGTCCTGCCTGTCTATAATCGCAGGATGATTATTTTCTATGTAATACTGTGGAAATCTGCCATTATTTTTTTCCAACTGCTTCGTGAGAAAATCCTTCACGTAATATTTTTGCATTAACAAATCACCCTTGTATTTTTCATTTTGAAGCATGCGGAGAATAGAAACTGACGACCAACGAGGCAGTCCGTGGATTCCGGAAACACCTTCCCGATTTAGTTTTCTGGCAATTTCAGATGGCTGCCATCCTTCCAGAAACTCCCTGAATATTCGGCGCACTATCTCTGCCTGTTTTTCATTTACGATCAGATGTCCGTTTTCGTCTTTGTCGTATCCCATAAAGCAATTGGTGTTAATATGCGGAATTCCCTGCTGAAACCGGGATTGAATACCCCATCTGGTATTCTCGGAAATGTTCCTTGATTCCTCCTGCGCCAGACTGGAAAGTATGGTAAAAAGGAGCTCTCCTGCTGCTTCCATGGTGTTGATTCCTTCTTTTTCAAAAATCACAGGGATCCCTAGACTTTTCAAATGTCTGGTATAGTGCAGACAATCACGCGTATTTCTGGCAAAGCGGCTAATGGATTTGGTTATGACAAGATCCACCTTTCCAGCCTCACAGGCTTCGATCATACTGCGAAAGCCAGCCCTCCTGCGGATTCCGGTTCCGGAAATTCCTTCATCGGAAAAGATTCCGGCAAGTTCATAATCTGTTTTTGAATTGATATATTCTGTATAATATGCTACCTGATTGGCAAAAGAACCCAGCTGCTCTTCCTGCTCTGTAGATACCCGACAATATGCCGCCACCCGGCATTTGGGCTTTTCTGTTTGTTTTCCAGCGGTATTTACCTGACTTGGGGGAATAACTGTAAGCTTCTTTTCCATTTATTTGCTCCTCTTCTATCTGTTCTTTTAATATATTTTTCGCTGCTAGAGCGTATTTAAGAAAGGCTTTCTGCAAGATGCGCGTCACAATTTATGGGAGATTCTGTCTGATCGAGGGAGGTGTAGTGATAGCTACTACTACCTGCAACGATACAGATAAAAAATCAGACAAGTCAATATAGCAGTTACTTAATATTCGCTGTATTAGATACGATTCAATTCCTTCTGTGCCTTCTCCCACAGTTCCACAGTCACAAGTGGTTCATGATTTTGCCGGATATAGTACGCCTTTCTCTCACCTTTATTTTTTACAAGCTTACGCTGGTCGTTCACATAATATCTTTGGCATACATAATCCCCTTTATAAGCCGGATTGTGAAGAATTCTGCTTACTGCAGAAGGTGTAAACCTCCTTTTGTTCTGCGTAAAAATCTCATTTTCGTTCAGATATCTAGTGATTTCCCCAATCCTCCAACCCTCCCCTGCCATCCGAAAAATCATTCTTACAAGAGCAGCATTTTTATCCGGAATTAAATTTCCATCCACATCTTTTTCATAACCCAGACAGCGGTGAAGCTGCGTGGACGGTTTGCCTTTCTCATATTTTCTATGCACTGCATTCTGAGTCAGCCACCTGGCATTTTCACTTTCCGCCTGTCCAAAGGCTGCATAAAGGGTAAGAAGAAGCTCTCCGTTCTGGGTAAGTGTGTGAATTTTCTGCAATTCAAAATAAACATCAATCCCCAGATCAGTCAGATAACGGGTGGTTTTCAATACTGTCTCTGTATTGCGTGCGAACCGGCTTATAGATTTCGTAATGAGCAGTCGGAAACAGCCATTTCCGGCATCCTGGAGCATTTTCAAAAAACCAGGTCTTTTCTCTTTATAGCCTGAAATCCCCTGGTCGTAATAAATTTCCGTCAGCACATATTCTGGATGTTCTTCTATAAATTTCTGATAATGGAGAATCTGATTTTCAAGAGAATCCTGCTGATGTGAGTGAGCAGTTGACACACGACAGTACACCGCAGTTGGAATTCCCGTTGTATTTTCCTTGGCAGTCTGGCAGATTTTCTTTCTCACATCCTTATTTCCGGTATATTGACTTTTCCAGCTGTCATCCCAGCTACAGTTCCCTCTTTTGTTTTTCCAATTGTTAGAGTGCCGCTTATTTTGCCCCATTCTTTCATATAGGTGCTTTTCTTTCTTCCTGCTATTGTATGAATTCATTTTTTCTTCGCTGGAGTAAGCACTGCAGCCCTCTAAGTTTTCCAGAAGCAGTTTCCGTGTAACTGCAAACGCTCTTCCTCTCATCCCCAACTGATTCAACCATATCCGAAAAAGATATTTTTCACTATATGCCAGCTCTGGCTTTTTTCTTTTTGGTACTACCCATTTGCGGTTGCCGATCATCTGGTACAGTTTTTCCGAAAATAAATAATAAGCAGATTGTTCTTCTTCCGAAAACACTGATCTCAGAATCAGGATACCGTCTTTTTCAATTGAAAAACCTGGGATTGCTTTGCTAAGAAGTGAATGTTTGGCCTCCAGAACAGCGAATAAATTTGTTTTTTCCTGTGGGGAAAATTCTGGAAACGACAGCCATAGAGGGCCAGGGATCTCAATTTCCACAGGCGGAGAAAAATCCAAAATTTTATTCATTGCGCAGCCTCCTTGTATATGTTTTTATAATTATCTCAAGCCATAAAATTTGTTAAAAAAGGACCGGAGATTTCTCTCCGATCCAACTTTCATCCAAGCCCGAACTTACTCACCGACTTTTCTCGTTAATTTCTATCATCAGTATATCCTGCGAAGCCTTAGTTATTTAAACACAATCTCTGTATAAACTATTCCCCCATTTTTATCATTCGTAAAGCGAAGCTTCAAAATATAGTTTCCTTTTCCGCCCTTTGCCTTAATGCGGTTTACGTCTCCGCTGGAAAGTGATGTTCCTTTTTTATTTATCACAGTTGCACCAGCATAAGTCCATCCACTTTTCGGAGTTACGGTTAGTGCATTGTTCTGTTTGGAAAATTTGGAATAGCTAAGATTAATTTTATCTATTTTATTAAATTTACTTCCGGCAATCTCAGTATTTCCAAGCTTAATCGTGGCAACCGGGTTCGTATATTTAAGTACAGTAAAAGGATTTTTTTCGGTTACATAGACGCCGTCACTTTTATATTTAACAGTCACTACGGTTTTTCCAGCCTTCTTTGGAGTAAATTTATAAACGCTGTAACCATATGCGTCTTTTGACATAGCTTTCACAGTACCAATCTTTTTGGACTGAGAAAATTTCACATTGTCCGCGGATGGCTGGAACCAGCCCAGGGTTACGCTCATGTTTTCCAAACGAACCTGTTTGTAAAGAGTAATTCTTGGATTTGCCTGAGCTTTTGCCGAAACCGGAATTGCCGACAATACCATAGCCAATATGGCGACTAAGACTGCAAGTTTCTTGAATTCTTTTTTATGCTGATTCTCTCCTTTTACCAATTGATATTTAGACTTTATGATATACTTTCAATAGAAATCAATTTTTCCAATTCTCTGGCTTCTTCCAAAGACATTTTTACGGCAAGCCCATTTCCGTTGTTTTGGACTTTAAACACTTGAACTGCAATTTTTATACTCACGCCATTGGTTAAATCTTCTTTTCTGTAATGTTGCGCCTTTCAGAATCTACGAATTTCATTATAGCCAAATTCCCCCAAAGTGTCTATTACGGAAAGACCTTTATTGCAGAGCAGTTCAGAACCAAAGATATTACCAGAAAATCCAAAAACATCCTACACAGATGGACTGAAATGGTTAAAAACTTCAATTCACTGCAGCAGGATATTTTAAATATTAGCGGTAGACCAATTCCAGAATTCAGAGTTTACATAATTCCATTTTTCCGCAAAAGTTCCCTTAACCGCAGATTTTCCTTTTCAGCCGAATCTGCCCGTATTTTTTCAGAATCTGCTCGTCTACGCTCTCTTTCCGCATTTTTACGCTCTCTTTCCGTATTCTTTCGTTCCCTTTCCTCTCCAATCCGAATTCCGATTTCTTTCCCGATTTCTTTCCCAATTTCCTTCTCTTCCCTTCGTATGAGCTCTTCTTCCTCTTTCTGGTTATACTCAAATATGCTCATTTCAATAACCTCCGCTCGGTTTTTCAGCAGAAATTCCCTAAGAATTCCTTCCTGAATACATTCCTTCACTGCCTGCTCTACGGCTGCTTCCACAGGCAACGTCTTCTGGTGTTTCCTCACTCTTGCTACAAAACATGCATATTCCTTCAAAATCTGACACTGTTCCATCAGTTTCTGATTGTGACCTTCATTTATGTTAAGGACAGTAACCTTCAATTCCAATTCCGGTTCACCGCTGAAGTTCTCATATGCATCTGACAACCGGTGCTCGAACTTTTCTCCTACCTCAGATTTACCATTATAGAATACGATAAACCTGGGTGCTGGCAGCTTCTGCTGTCTGGTGGAATACAAAGAAATCTTTTTCTGCTTCACATATTTCTGGTATTCCTTTGCAATATAAATGAGGTCTCTCAACGGAATGTTCGGATTATAGGTGGACTGATGTTCCCACAAAAACATGTTACAGTCCAGGATAAATGCCAGGTCATTCTTCACTCCCATATAAATCGCATTATCCAATGTTACAATTTCCAACAGATCCGGGTCACGGTAATCCTTTCCGTTTAAGGCATTATACAAGGATAACAGATTCTTCTTGTCAGAAAAAAGCATGCGAAAAACTGTGTCCTTATATTTCGTGTTGACAGTCACTGTCATCTCATCTGCCTGCTGTAAAGTCTGCTCTTTTGTATTTACCGCATTCTGTCTCACCATATTCAATTCTCCCTTCCCAGGAGACTCGAAACTACGTTTCAGACATCTCCTGCTCTTACTTAATCTGGAATTAAAAGCATAGATTTCTGAAATGTACTTAGATGATAATAGATGGCGCAGGATGCACCCTGATAATTAGAAGAAATATGCTTTGTGTTTATCTTAGCACATTCAAAGGATTTTTAAAAGAGTAAATATATTAAATAAACATAAAATTCTTTTATTGATTTTGTTATTTCCCGATTATTCCTATTGTGTATTACGAAGATTCCAAGAAATGGACTGCTGATTTTCATCTGAAAGACAGGTTTGATTTCGCCAATAATCACTTGTCATACTGATCAATAAAATACAGACACCATAGGATTATTTGGAGTTCCGAAAAGTTTCTGCGCAACTGAGTGATTTCATATATGGAAATGCCACAAAAAGGATAAAAGAAATATGTCAAAGTATCCTGCTCAGGTAGATTGAAATGATAAAAAAATTCAATTCACTCTAGCAGCACATTTCATTTTATTAGTAATTTCTTGTTGGCTGGTGATGATAGAATAATGAGTAAATTGTGGATTCAGTAAGGCATTTCTACTGGAAACGAATTAGATTAAAAGCTTTAGAAATTGGTTCAATTGCGAAAAGAATTAGATAATGGGGCCGTGCTGGTTGCGATTAGTATTCCGATTTTTTCTAGTCAGTTGGAGAAATCTAGAGAGGCTGTTGATTTAGCCAACATTCGTGCTGCATATGCTGAGTGTCAAACAGAAGTTTTAACAAGTAATAAGCCTGCATATAAATCAGTAGCATTAGTTCAAACAGATTTAACAAAATGGACTATTAACGCTAAAGATGTTGCTGGTGTTGACTTATCAAGTGTAGCTCTTCAAAAAAATATGTATGTGAATTGCGATGCAAATGGTAAATTTACATTAGTTAAAGACAAACCAACTACTGGAACTGAAATCAAAGATTCAACGGACAGCGAATAAAGATAAGCAATAAAAAATATTGATAGAGCTTGAAAATAGTAATATTAATTATCAACGCCTAAAAAGTTATTCTTATCTCTTTTCAATAAATAAAAATTACATATTATAGTTGCCCCCACCCGTGAAACGGGTGGCTCGTAGGACGGCTATAAGCCTTTAATGCTAGGCCAGCGTCTCAAGGCGCTGGCTTTCGATTTGCTCCAGCCACGTTGCTCTTGACTCGTCATCGCCTTTAAAAGGGCATTTGTACTACTTTGCCTTAACCCTTAAAAGGGTTCTCATATTCTTTTACGCTAAGTTTATCCTGCATAATATTATATTTTCCTGCTCTTGGATATACTTGCGTACTGTGACGTCATTTACTCCTACTGTACTAACATAGAATCCTTCACTCTCAAAATGTCTGTTTCCAAATTTGTACTTTAAATTTGCGTGTCTATCAAATAGCATAAGTGTTGACTTTCCTTTTAAATATCCCATAAAACAAGATACGCTATACTTTGGAGTGAAGACAATGTGATATTTACACATCCATTTTGTGTGTGATAAATCATTCGTTTTCTTTGCCATAAAACGTAAATAGTGGCTGGACACCTCTATTATAGTACAGAAAGGTGATTTTTGCGTATAACAATGTTCACCACCCGCAAAGCAGGTGGGTTATAGTTCAAAAATAGGACCTTTCGCATGAGCAAATGGTCCTATTTCTTTCAGGTACTTATTTCACAGCCCCATTAATCAGTAATGGCATATCTTTTATATCATTATTAAAAAAAGTTCAAAATAATCTTATTTAATTTGGATATCCTCAGTTGTTTTGAATAAATTAATTAATTGCTTCAGCACTAGTTCCGTCGCTTTTCATTTTTACAGTCCATGTACCACTATTATCTTTTGGATCGCTTACAGTAAATCCAGTAGGAAAATCAAAGGTTGTACTCCAACCTGCTTTAGTCTGTTTCTGAACAACCGTTTTTTGTGTATCTGTTTTTCCAGTTACATAATCGGACATTACTTCTGCATAAGCTGCTCTTAAATTTGCAGCATCAACGGCTTCTTTAGATTTCTCCAACTGACTAGTAAAAATCGGAATACTAATCGCAACCAGCACGGCAATGATAGCTACAACAATAAGCAGCTCAGCCAATGTAAAACCTTTTTTGTTTTCTTTTGCTTTTTTAAACATTTTAAAGCCTCCTATTTAATATTTTTCATTTTTAAGATTCTGAAGCGTCCGGGACTTCTCAGTTATCCGGAATGGCGATTTTGATGCTTCCTGTGTCACCGTCAAGCTGAAGCTTCAGATAACCACCAACCGATTCGATAAGATCTCGCATCTTAACGATAGCCTTGTCGAATTCCCGAAGCATACGGTCCTCGCAGGAATATTGAATCTTAATCAATGTCTGCTCCTGCATGTCCCGGCAACGGATTCTTATGTAGCGTCCCCGTGGGGGTGTGGTCTCGATACAATTTCGCTTCGCTGTATCAAGTGCCATGCCTACAATCTGGGAAAGCTGATTACCTGATCGATTTTCCTTAAGCTCCTGAACCTCGGCAGATATCCAGATCTCATCCGCGTCTGCTTCTGCTGCAAATCTGTTTAACACTTCATTCATCTCAGGATAGGATGTAAAAAAATGTCTGTTCTGTCTCTGATTCATTCCATCGATGGCATCTAACTTTTGCACTGCCACTTTCCGTTCCGCTCCTTTCTCTTAGAATGTTTGTATTATAACAAAATTTTTTTAATTTGTGTACATAATGTCAATAATAGCAACATTTTTGTCGAAAATGGCTATTGGATGTAGTTTTTGACACAATTTCTGTCATTTTTGACAGTACCAGCTTATAGATATATCCAAAAGCAGCCTGAGAAAGGACATTTCCCGTTCCCTTTCTCAAGCTGCCAGATCCGACTTCGCTTTCACATTTTTTCAAACATATAATCATAATACATTTCCCGTGCCGCGCGCTGATATTTCCGGGAAACAGGAATTTCGGCAGACTGGACTATGAACTTGCCGGTATCCATTTTCTCCACAAAATAAAGGCTGATAATATAACTCTGATGGCACCGGAAAAATAATCTGCCTGGAAGCTGCTGTTCCAGCTCGTCCAGCTTGGCGTAGCTCTCTATGGTTTCGCCATTCTCCAGATGCAGGATCACCTTGCGGTTGGCGCTCTCCACATACAGAATATTTCTGCAGTACACACGGCGAAAGCTTCCGCCCGCCTCCTTCAGCATAAGGGAGGCACGGCGCTCCATGGTCGGCTTCTGCCAGAAAAAAGTAATGCAGTTATGCAGTTCACTTACATCAAAAGGATAAAGAAGATACCCAGTAGCAAATACAGAAAAAGCTTCCGCATAGTATCTCTGGGAATCTGTGATAAAACAGATCATCACCTTACGGCTCCGGGCACGTACCTTCGCCGCCAGCTCCAGTCCGTCTCCTTCTCTGTGAATCGTAGTATTCAGCAGCAGAATATCAAAAGAAGACGCATCCTCATTAAGATCGTCCAGATAGTCATATTCATCTGCATATTCGCTCACCTGAATATCCATATTTATACCGGTAAGGCTGGCACGGATATATTCTCTGTGTTCTTTTGACTTTTCCACAATTGCTGCCCGCAGCATAACTGGTTATCCCCCATTTTCCACAATAAACTAAAAGTACCTACAGCATTTCCCGCTCTGACAGCTCATCAATAACCGTTGTCAGAAGCCGCACCGGCTGCCGCAGAAGTATCGGCAGGAAGCCCGCTGTCTGCTTTTCCACCCTGCATGGTCTCATAGAAGGTAGCAGTCACACCTACATTCACACTTCCTGTATTCAGATTGTCTCCGGCGGCAACATAGCGGAGATCACTTACAATGCATCTCCACTCGCCTGTGCAGAGACGGTTTACAAGATCTGCGGCCTTGTCATAATCAGCCGCTGAAAAAGTCAGGCTGAATGATCTGCGGATCAGGTCGCCGTCCCTTGTCACATCGCTGAAGCTGATATCGTATGTATTGGCATCCTGAAGAAGCTGGTTCAGCTCATCCAGTTCTGCCTTGGAATTATTGTAGCTTCCCATTTTTCCAAGGCTTCCGCTCTGTTCGATGGAATCCAGCTCGCTCTGCATGCGGGACAAAGAAGCGGCCTTGGTCTGAAGAAGCATAAGCTCTGTATTCAGCTCGTCCTGCTGGCTTTTCGCTTCGTTGATCGCCGTTCTGATCGGCTGGTCAATCACTGCATAATATCCGGCCGCCAGAAGGATCAGGGTAAGCACCAGAAGCATAATTTTTTCTCTTGTAGTAAAATCACGGCTCATGATCTTCATTCCTGTGCTCCTCCCTCTGTGCCTGCCTCAAATCCATCATTTGCTTCAGTCTCGTTTCCATCACCGGTCGCAGCACCATCCACGGTTTCGGCTTCATTTCCACCATCAACTACAGTTCCGTCCACCGCTCCGGTCTCATTTCCCTCATCAACTGCAGCCCCATCTACCGCTCCGGTCATGTTTCCATCACCGTCCGCAGCGACACCATATTCCTCACTTCCATCTCCGCTCTCCACATACAGCGGATCCAGCAGATAAACAATAATCTGTCCTGTAACTGTATCCGATGAAACAGGATTTCCATTTTCATCTGTGGAACTGGAATCTGTAACGGCAGTCATCACATTACAGTAATCCACGATTGGAACCTGCTCCAGCTCCTGCACCAGGCTGTTAATGTCTGACAGGTTCTCTCCGGTCACCGGAAGGGTCAGCTGATTCCCGCTTACACTCCAGCTGCTTACCGTCACCTTCGGGAAGATTACATTCTTCATCAGCTGCAAAACCTCCGGGCGGTTCAGATAACTTAACTCATCTGCATTCAGCCCCTGGTAAGTATAGTGGGCATATGTTTCCTGCAGATCCCCAAAGCTGTCAATATAAGCAGTAATGTCATCCACCTGCTTCTGCAGCTCAGACGCGGCACTCTGCGCTTCGCTCATTTTCACCAATCTGTCTGCAACTGCAACTTTTCCAATAACTCCGGCAGCTACAACAATTGCTCCAATAGCCGGAATGGCAACGAAATAATGCTTTTTCTTCTGTCCTGCAAGGGCCAGATTGATCTGTTTCTTGGGCGCATGGGCAGTACGTCCAAGAGCCGTACCAGCTGCAAGCATCCAAAGAGATGACGCCTCATCCCCGCTTCCATTCATTCTCTCCAGAAGCTCCCCGGCCTCATGGATCTTCACATCCAGATTTTCCTCAAGGCTCTGGCGCATGGTGGCTATGGAAGCACCACCGCCGCAGATATAAATATCCTCCAGGCGGCTTTCCGGATTACTGAACTGATAGAAGTTCAGAGCCCTCATCAGCTCTACACTGATCTGGGAAAAAGCATCCTGGCACACCTCACTGTGGATACAGTCCTCATGGTTCGCCAGCAGCCAGGTATGAGCCAGATGAATATCAATATGAAAATTATCTGCAAGCAGCTCTTCCACCTGCTCCATTCCCCGCTCGATCACACGGGTAACCTGATGTCTGTCCCCCTTGAAAATAAAAAGACGGCTGGATGTACTTCCCAGATCCAGGATTCCATATTCCTTATTTTTATCCTGCTCATTTCTCAGCTTATAGTGAAGAAGATTCTCACAGGCAGACACCTCAGGAGCTGCAAACGTCAGCTTCAGACCTGCCTTTCGCGTCATCAGGCGAAGCTCCTCCATTACCTCCAGAGGCGCTGCAGCTGCAAGAAGCTCCATCTCATTGCGCTTCTGGTTCTCCTCTTCCTCCGGCTTTTCCTCTTTCTTTTTCTTTTTGGAAGCCTTCTTCAGCTTCTTGCCTTTGGGCATTTCCTCTCCGGAACCCCAGGAATAATCAAAAACATACTTCTTTAATTCATCTGTAATATAATCACGGAATTCATAAGGCAGGTTGTAAACCAGCTGCTCCGCAGTCATTTCCGGCATCGTCACATTACGAAGGAAGCAGATTCCTGAAGACACCACAACAGCCGCTTCTTTACAGCGGATCTTGTTCTCTTTCATGGTTTTTCGGATCAATTCTCCTGTGGTCTCCACAGAAACAATTCTGCCATCCTTGAGAAGCCCTTCCGGCATCTGCACCGAAGCGGTCTTCACAATATTCTCACCTTTCATCAGAACCAGCTTCAGCTGATCCTTGCCTATATCAATTCCAAGACATGATTTTGCCATATATATCCTCTTTCTATGTCTTTTCTTGTTTCAATCCGGACCGCACAGCTCCCAGAGCGTGTTTGAAAAAGGCTTTCTGCATCTGTACTTTACAGCAGCCCCATATACCAGTTCACCAGCCCGCCCCCATACAGCAGCATGGCATAAAACGCCAGTGCAATGGCAGGTCCGAAGGGAATCTGCGGTCCTTTATTCTCTTTTCCCCGTTTCTGGATAGCTCCCATAATAAGACCGAGAATACAGGAAAAAAACAGGGCAAACAGGGATGCTGCCACTCCCAGGTACAATCCCATCACCACAAAAAGCTTCAGATCGCCGCCTCCCATGGTCTCTTTTCCAAGAATTTTATCAAAAAGCAGGACAAGAGCAAGCATAACCGCTCCGTAGCCCACTCCTGAAGCCACATGGTATAAAACGTCCATTCCGCTCATTTCCGTAAAAGGAATCGCCACGAACCAGGCAATTACAGGGATCAGAAGGCATCCGTTGGGAATCTCGAAAATCTCCAGATCCACCAGGGAAAGACAGAACAGACAGCAGGCCAGCACCATATTTCGCACAAACTCCGGTGAAAGATCAAACCGAAGAAGAGTAAGCACGCTCACCAGTGCAAAAAACAGCTCCGTGAGCATGTATCTTGGGCTGATTTTTGTTTTACAGTAACGGCACTTTCCGCCCAGAAATATCCAGGAAAAAACCGGGATCAGATCCAGAAAGCCCAGAACATGTCCGCAGCTTGTACAGTGGCTTCTTCCTTTCACAAAGGATTCTCCATGGGCGATCCGCCACGCGGCGCAGTTCAGAAAAGATCCAAGCACCGCACCAAAAACACCTGCTAATACACAACAGTATATCATAAAAAAGGTATCTTCATATATCGACATTTTAAAATTTTACCTGTTTTTCCAAATTTTTTTATTATTATATCATAAGCATCTTTTTTTCGGCACTTTTTCCGCAAACAGCAGGAAGGGCAGCCTTCTTTTCCCGGAATTACATAACGCTGTACATCTGGAACATTGCAATATAAACTGCCAGAACAATGTATCCGGCAATAACCGCCATACCGATCAGCAAAGTGGGCTCCAGTTTTTTCAGAACGTCCTGTACTGCCATATCCAGTTCAGATTCGTAATAGCCGGAAACTGTATGCAGAGTGCTCTCCAGCTCACCAGTTTCCTCTCCAACAGCGGTCATATCCACCAGAATATCCGGCAGACAGCCAGCCTCCCGCATACACTCGCCAAGGGTGTGGCCCTCTTCCAGACGGGAGGTCATTTTCCCCACACACTGGCTGATGTAATAGTTGTTGATAACTCTCGCAGTAATGCTGACTGCTCTTGTAAGCTGCAGACCTGCTCCGATCAATGTGGTCAGGTTTGCGGCAAACTCACTGGCCGCACTGAGAAGGGACACATTTCCAAGCACTGGGATTTTCAGTGCAAGCTTCGCCACGTTCATCCTGCCTTTTTCCGTATTGGCGTAAAGCTTGAAGATAAGGGCGATGGCAGCGAACACAACTATGATCAGGAAAATATATTTCCGGAAAAAGTTGGATATCAGGATCAGGGACTGTGTGATCAGCGGCAGCTCTGCATCATAGGATGCAAAAATGTCCATAAAGGTAGGTACAACCTTCACCATCAAAACGATTACTACCACTACTGCAAGTGCAAGGACGAAAACCGGATAAATCAGGGCATTTCGCACTTTTGCACGCATTTTCACCTGCTTGTCATAATGCTGGTACATGGTCTCAAAGGCCTTGGACAGGTTACCGGATTCCTCTCCGGCGCGGATGGTCTCGATGAAAACCGCCGGAAGCAGCTTGCCGCCCCGCTCCTGGAAGCTGGTTGCCACGCTTCGTCCTGCCTCAACATCCTCTGCCACTTTTTTCAGAATGCCTTTCAGCTTTTTGTCTGTCATTTTGTCTCCGATCAGCCGGACGGTACGGCCGATGGGGATTCCGGACTGGAGGATAATGGAAAACTGGGCGCACATCAGGGAAAAAGCTTTGGCGTTCAAGCGGTTGCCGCCGATTTCCATGCTGAGAAGCCCGGGCTTCTTCTCTTCCACCTCTGTAAGCTTCAGAACAATATCGCAGTCCTGCTTGATGCGGTCAACCGCGTCAAACTCATTGAAGCCCTCTACCACGCCAGAGACTTTTACTCCGTCTTTGGAGATGGCTGTGTATTTGTAGGTTGCCAATTGTTGTCCACCTTTCTTGCGCAGTTTTTATGCCACGCAGCCTTTAAGTCACTTCACAGCTGATCAATATGCAGTGAAGTGCTTTTTTCAAATTCAAATTTTCACTTTAGCTGATCAATATGCAGTAAAGTGCTTTTTCAAATTCAAATTTTCACTTTCCGAAACAATGAAAAATATATATGCATCTAAAGTCCTTTATGCATTCTTCTTCACATAAGCCTGGTCGTGACTATACTCCACAGCCACAGCCTTGTCGATCTGTCTGGAACGTACCAGGCTTACCAGTGACTGGTCCATGGTCTGTCCGCCGATTGCCGCACTGGTGGCAATGGCGTTGGCGATCTGAGGGGTGTTTCCGCCGCGGATCATGTTTCGGATACCGTCGGTTACAACCATAACCTCACTTGCCAGCACACGGCCGCCTGTTTTTTTCTTCACAAGCTGCTGAGAAATAACAGCCATCAGGGTCATGGAAAGCTGCAGACGGATCTGGTTCTGCATTCCTTCCGGAAAAACCTGCACCATACGGTCAATAGCGTCGGAAGCACTGCCTGTGTGCAGGGTTCCGAATACAAGGTGTCCGGTCTCAGCTGCTGTGATCGCAGTTTCAATGGTATCCTTGTCTCGCATTTCACCGATAAGGATTACGTCAGGGTCTTCTCGCAGACTGGCACGAAGACCTTCGGAAAAGCTTGCAGTGTCTTTGCCAACCTCACGCTGGTTGATGACACAGAGATCCGGGGTGTATACATACTCAATCGGATCTTCCAGCGTTACAATGTGATTTTTTCTGGTGTGATTGATTTCGTCCAGCATGGCTGCCAGAGTGGTGGATTTACCAGAACCAGTCTCACCGGTTACCAGGACGATTCCCTTGTGGAGGCTGGTGAATTCCAGAGCAGAGGGAGGAAGTCCCAGGGAGTCCAGTCTTGGAATGGATTCGCTGAGCAGACGGATGGCTGCGGAGACTTTTCCCTGCTGTTTGAATACATGGCATCTGCAGCGGATTCCTCTTATTTCACGGGAAAAATCAAGTTCTCCGGTATATTCCAGTTTTTCGTACATAGCATCTTTCGCCAGGTCCTGGCAAAGCATATCGCAGTCTTTTTCTGAAAGGCGTTCCTCTGCCATGTTCTCCAGCTGGCCATCCAGACGGTATTTCGGCGGCAGGCCGCATACCAGATGGATGTCGGATGCGCCGCTGCGGCGGGCTTGTTCGGTTAGATCTTCTATGTTGTACATGATTTTGGTCTCCTGACTTTCTGTATTTTGGTGGGGTAAAAGGTCTTCAATGCTGTGTACTGACTGAAACTTCAACACATTAGATAGCAATTTAGTTAACTAAACAGATTACTCCTCTTCTGCCTTCTTCATATCCCCGGTTTCGTAAATGACTCGCTGCACTTCCTCGGTAGTGGTAATTCCCTCTTCCACCAGCTGAATGGCATTTTCACGCAGTGTCTTGAACTCGCTGTGAGCACTGGCCAGTTCCTGTTCGATAACGGGGCGTCCGGCCTGCTGGGAAATGAGGGGGCGGATTTCCGGGGTGATTTCCAGAATCTCAAATACACCGATTCGTCCGCGGTAGCCTGTATTAAAGCAGTCTGCGCAGCCCTCGCCACGGTAGAAAATATGCTTATGCTCCGTGCTGAGTCCAAGGCGTCTTACTTCCTCGTCTGTCGCCTCATAGCTCTTTTTACACTTGGGGCAGATCCGGCGGACCAGTCGCTGGGAAATAACGGCGCGGAGAGCAGTGGCAATCAGGTACGGCTCAACGCCGATATCCTCCAGACGTTCGATCGTTCCCACAGCATCGTTGGTATGGATTGTGGAAAGCACAACGTGTCCGGTAATTGCGGCACGCATACTGATCTGGGCGGTTTCACCGTCTCGAATCTCTCCGACGGCAATGATATCCGGGTCCTGACGAAGGATGGCACGAAGACCATTGGCAAAATCCATGCCTGTTTTCTCATTGATCTGCACCTGATTTACTCCGTCGATATTGTACTCGACCGGATCCTCCAGGGTTACTACATTGACTTCCTCTGTATTTAACTGGGAAATCATGGTATTCATGGTGGAAGATTTACCACTTCCGGTAGGTCCGGCGATCAGAATAACACCGCTGGTACAGTGGATAGCCCGCTGGTATTTCTTCAGGTTGTCACCCATAAGACCGATGGAATCCGGAGTAAGATAACCAGCTCTTTTGTCCAGAAGACGGGCTACGATTTTTTCTCCATATACAGTAGGAAGAGAGTTTACACGGAGGTCAAACTCACGCTTTTTGTTCTTAACATTGAATCGTCCATCCTGTGGAACACGACGTTCTGCAATATCCATTCCACTCATGATTTTCAAGCGGGAAATAACGGAGTTCTGAAGGTTCTTTGGGATCGTCAGAATCTTACGGAGCACACCGTCAATACGCATGCGGACCTGAAGCTCTTTTTCCTTTGGCTCAATGTGGATATCACTGGCACGCTCCAGAATGGCACGCTCGATAATGGAGTTTACCAGGCGGATGGTTGGCGCATCGTTAATGTTGTCGTTGAGGATGTTTCCTGTAAACTGCGCTTCTTCGCCATTGTCCTCTTCGGTTGGAGCCTCACGCTTCATGGCCTCAATAGCCCTTGCGGCGCCTTCGTTTCCGTAAAGAACCAGAATGGCATGCTCCACGCCCTCTGCGGTAGCGATCATCGGAACAATTTTTTTACGGACTGCTTTCTTAACTTCCTCAATCGCATAGAAGTTCATAGGGTCGCTCATGGCCAGATAAAGCTCGTCCCGCTCCATGCGGACCGGCACTACCTGGAACTGTTTCGCAATGTTTTTCGGAACAACCTGTGCCATGGAAATGGGAATGGTGGTTTTCGAAAGATCTATGTATTCAATACCCAGCTGAAGACGAAGTGCCTCGATCAGCTCTGCCTCTGTGATGATTCCCGCTGAAATCAAAGCCGCTCCAAGTCGTTCCTTGGTCTCCTTCTGCCTCTGCAGTCCCATATCCAGTTCTTCCGGTGTAATCGTCCCCGCCGCGATCAGCAGGTCACCAAGACGTTTGTATGCCATGTGGGGGTCTCTCCTTTGCGTTTATATTCAGTATGTGATTCATGTTTAAATCTATCTATAACAAATTTGTTGCAGCTGTTCAGTGCCTTTATAGTTACACGTTTCGTAAAACAGTACCTGCTGAATAGTTGCAATTAGTCTTATTTTCTTTTTTATAATTGGTCTAATTTTATATCGTTTACTGCTATCACATCAAATTTGTTGGTAACAATCTTTTTGCCATCTTTATCTGTGATTTCAAGAATTACATGGAAGGTAGTTCCTTCCAGTTTCACGCTTTGAATTGTTGCTTTCAGGTCAAAGGAACTGTAACTGGCAGAAGAAATCAGTTTCTGCCAGTACAGGGAACCATCCTCTGCGGTTAATTGAACCGCTATTTCGCCCCCTGCTGTTCCATCAATTTTATTTTCATTTTCATCTATAGCTGCAAAAGCACTTTCTGTTTTTCCGTAAGTCGGACTGAAATACTTAAGTACCGTTCCATCACTGCCTTTATTAACACTTGTTGTATATCGAAGCTCTTTTTCAATTACATTCGTTAAGGTGGAACACAGCTGCTTTGCGTGGGATCTGGTCAAAGATTCATTATACATCCGGGTGGCAAAAGCCATTCCCTGCGTCATAACCTGACTTGCAAGCAGCAGGATAACGGTCGCCGCCAGCAGCTCCCCAAGAGAAAAGCCTCGTTTGTCAGACAATTTTTTTCGTATTAAATTAGTCAATCTGGATTTGGCTGTATTTCTCATTACTTTTCTCCTGTAAAAAATGCTCCTGTTTTGTTTCAAAAAACTTTTCTTATAAATAATGTTACTTCGCTTTGTAATAAATATAATGCTTTCCAGAGTTGTTCTCTCCGGACTGGTAAAGCGTTACCGGAAGCTCTGCCACAGCACTTCCAGTGCCTCCTGCTATATTCTCTTCTGAAATGTCCACCTTCGCAGAGCCTGTTGATATGGCATTTCCCGTCTGAAAAGAAGTGTCTGCATTATCTGCCTGCTTGTTGACACGGGCGGCAGTTACCACTGCCCCGGCCAGCATCAGCACTGCCAATGACAAAATGATCATGGTGACAAGTGTCTCTGCAATAGTTTCACCGGATCTGCTATGTAATTTCTTTTTTAGGTTTAAATATGGTTTTCTCATTGTGAATCTCCCAGAGTACGTACACTGTCACCGTAGAAAATATCTTTTGCTTCCCATTTGTATTCATATGGAGTCGTTGTTGTGCTGGTATTTCCATTAACTGAACTTGTTGCATCACGCGCTTCCGTTTTTCCGGTCAGGCTGAGTACTACATGGCTGGAATCACGTCCTGTCCCTGTGCTCAGCTTTACTACGATATCATAAGTCACTTCATTTTTTTTCGCAGTATCATCACTTTTCCTTGGGGTAATCGTAAATTCCGCATTTATCTTATCCAGGTTACTAAACTGGGAAAAAGCAGCATCTGTTCCGCTTCCTGCAGACGATATTATCAATTTCTTTGTAACCGGAATGCCAAAATAATCTGTTCCAAAAACATCTTTATTTTTTTTATCTGCCTCTTTTACGTAATTCTGCAGCATTTGGGCGAAAGACTGCGACGTTGCCAGAGACGTTGAAATAAGACTGGCATTGCTGACATCCTTCCAGTTTTTTGCTATTTCAACATGATCACCTGTTTTTGTCTCTACTATATCTGCTGACAGCTTCACATTCACAATAGAATCTCTTAAAAGCTGCGCTGCGCTGGTACATGCCAGCTGGTTCTGTTCAGATGTCCGGTCTGACGCCACTGTTTTCACAGTGGTCACAGCCCCCTCCAGTATTACCACGCTTAGAATGGATGCCGTCAGAAAAAGCAGAAATCCAAAAAATATGGAGGTACCCTGTTCAGATTGCATTTTTTCTTTTATTCTTCTTTTCAGCATTTCAGGGCACCTCCTTTCTTTTAAAATCCACTGTCCCCGCTTTCCCAACTGCCAGCGTCAGCGGAGAAATCATCCTGAGATTCGTTTGGTATAATATCTAAGGTATCGCTGTTCTCATCATCCCAGCCAGATGCTGTGCCGGAAGTGAAGCTGGAACCGTCTATACTGTTGTCGGACCAGTCGTCAGATGCCCCATCTATATCTGAAGGATCTGTAGATACCGCCTGACCCTCAGGTGGCAATATCTCTACTGTTACAGAAGCATTGTAAGTGGTTTTCTTATCTGCTCCCAGAGCGGAAACGGAAATCGTCACACTGCCTGGCTTATAGCCGGTAACAATCAGCTCATAAGTCTTACTGCCATCATCGTTATCCTTGGGCACAAATCCTGTAATAGACGCAGTTAATCCATTTTCACCGGCGTCAGCGCTTTCCAGATTCTCTGAAACAGAAGCCTCAGACTGTGTAGATAACAGATCTGTGACTGCAAAATCGCTTTGTGACAGTTCAGAAAACAAAATGCCTGCCGGTACCGTCAGGGCAAGCTTTGCATTTGCTGGAACATAGCTGCCATTTTCATTCTGGTCAAGAGTAATTGTGGCTCTTTCTGTATCCCAGGTAATATTTTTCGCCTCAATGGTTTTTACATTAATCCAGGTGTAGCTGGTGTATTCCACATTCTGGTAGGTAAATGTTCCTTGTACAGTAAGGGTTACTGGAACAAGTGCATCACTCCTTACTGTAAACTGACTGTCATTTACATCGGATACCTCAACTGCTCCCTCCGGCTCTGCGGTAATGTTCCATTCCATAAGGGAGGCCAGATTCTTAGATGGGTTCGTACCCACGTAAGCGGCAATGTTCTGACTGTCGGCGCTTTCTGCGCCAACTACACTGAAATCTTCCTCGTTTTCACTTTCCGAAATCATGTCCACACAATCACTGTCGGAAGCAAATCCATCCTCTTCACCAGTGCTTCCCACAAAGCCTGTCTCATTACTGCTCACCGCAAGAGAAGCGGGTACAGCATAAAGCGTAACCGGATCTGATGTGGTATAGATCTCCTGTGTGATTTCTCCGGGATCTGAGTATATGGTAAGGTCTGCAGTTACAGTCAGGGAGAATGATGCACTGTATTCCTGACCGTTTACCGTAGTTTTTACTGTAATAACCGTGGTTCCTGTCTGTAAAGCTTTTACAGTAGCAACGTAACATTTCTTCTCTTGAGAGTACTCCAATTTTGTAATTTCTGCAATATAATCTTTTTGATCCAGAATTCGATTTCCACTCTGTACCTCAGCGTTTTCCTCAGTATCTGCATTTTCTTCGTATCCATCGGAGAAACCATTTTCATCATCTTCACCTGCATCTTTAGAAAAGGTCTGAGTTTCAGAAGAACCTTCATCATCTCCATTGCTATAATCTACAATAAAATCATCTAATGTCAGCTCCTCTCCAAGACTGTTTTTATCCTTCAGATTGCTCCTTAGGTTAAACTGCTTCAATGCCACCAATTGACCGTTTTCGTCCTGCTGCGTGGTATCCAGATCTTCAAAAATGTCCATGGATGCACGGCTGTTTTCCCAGTAAATGCCTTCCAACGGCCATTCGCCATAGTGAACGTGAACATCGCTGCCACTTCTTGTCTTCTGGGTGAGAATTGTAGGAAATGGGTAATTTTCTCCATCCAGATCCGTGCGGTTGCCTGGGAAGGAGTATTTACCAGTTACGGTCTGATCGTTTTCGTATTTCGTAACTTCGGTGAATGGACCATCGGTATTATTATTGTTTTTGTCTTTTCCATTCAGAAGATCAATAAAATCACCCTTTACAGGAACTGCATTTACACCTGTAATTCCACCAATTGTGGAATCAACGGCTTTTTCACCGGACATTTCTTCCCAGGTGAGCGGAATGGCAGTATCATCGATGTTATCCCATCCTCCATTATTACTAGTAGTAATTTTAGTATTTTTTTGAACCGGAATATTATCTTTATAATAGTAGCAATTCTCAATCTGTATCCTGACATGGAAATTTCGATAGTTTTCATCATGGGTTTCGCCATTACTGCCGATAGATTCAATAGCAATAATCTTATCCGTATCGCTGCCACTTGGCATTTTCACATAGGTATAGCAGTTTTTGATTATTGTAGTAGGTGTTTTACATTTCTCTGAGTTGTTAGTACCAGTATCACTTTCATAACCAGTTATACCCAGAATTGAATTGCCTAACAGCTTCAACAGATTTCCACCATTTTTAATATAAATACCACCGGATATTCCTGCCAGCATCAGTCTGCAGCTTGCATTAAGACATTCTTGCGTACAGGTTATTTCTCCACCTGTATAGCAATTTGTAATCTTCCCTCTCATACTTCCAACAAGACCACCTGCTCTTACAGACTCTTTTCTGCCCGGTTTTTCACGTATATTCAGTACAATAGTATTAACTGCCGTACATTTGTTTAAGTCCAATGTACTCATTCCAAACATACCGCCTATATTGGAATCTCCCCATCCACCTTTGTCTGTATTATCCTGAATTGTATAACCGGCCACCGTACAATTTGAAATATTTACTTCATCGGCAGAGTTTCCTTTTCCAACAGCAGCCAGTCCGCACAAACCTCCTAAAGCATGCCAGCCTTTCCGTGTGCCACTACTTCGCTGAATGTAGTTTCCATTTTCTGAATACAAAATTATATTGCTTACATTGGCACCTATAATGTTTCCAAATAAGCCGGCAACTGTATTTTGACTGTGGATTTCAATATTCTTAACTGAATATGTATTTCCATCGTAGCTACCATCAAAATAGGCCATCGAAGCTATTGCTGCTTCTTTATCCTCATTTTCATCGTACAGAGAGCCTATCTGTGTAAATAATTTAGTGTCCTGATGCTCCATGTTGGCATCAACATCGTGTGTCTGGATCCAGTTATGATGACTGTCTGTAGTAACTAGTTTATAGGTATTGGAATCTATCTCATTTCCATCAGCATCCGTAACAACAGGTTTTCCGCTTCCGTTCCATACCCAATAGCCAATTTTTGTTTCTGGATGCCAATACATTCTGCTGCCATGCTGTGCAAAATTCATAACCACATATTGCTGCCCTTCAGAACTTTCTACAAAATCCCAATATACCGTATTTTTCTCGCCTTTTTCTTTTTTCCAGTACCAGCCATTCTGATCAATAGTTCCATCTTTTAAATTTTTATATGGCTGTGGATATGGACTTTCGGCTCCCGTCCACTTGTAATACTTATCCGTTCCTGTTCCATCTGCCTTCATATATCCCAGATATGGATATTTATCAACAATTCCCACATCCTCTGCCGTATCCAATGCCTTCGTCGCAGTCCCAGTTTTATAATTCCAGTTCAAATACTGCAGCTGCTCCGCAGAGCGGATTTCGTATTCTTTGCCTTTTTCTCCGGGCATTGCTTCATCAGCATTTACCTGGACTTCGAAGCCGTCTTCCAGAACGGTTACAGTAGAGGACTGAATTCCATCATAATCTGGAAAGCTACTACCGTACTGCATTGCATTTGCAAAAAACGGGTTGATAGTAAAGGTGTACAGCTGGCTGTTATAATTAAACTGCCAGATACCATTCGCTGTTCGGTCGTTAGCTGTCATTTTCATATAACTACTGGTATCTAAGCTGCTACTTATTCCAATCGCCGGAGCGGTAGTGTATGCCACAACAGTCACTCCATCCAGCTGATTCGTCAGGTTCTCAGAAGCCTGGGCATTCTCACTATCTCCAGCCTGGAAATAGTACATTTTCGGATCAGGTCTAGCACTGCCGGTAGCATAATAATATCCATACCCGTATTCTGTGATTCTTCCGCCATCATCATGACGAGTACACAAGGTACTGTCTCCTACCTTGTCCAAAACTGAAGCAGGATCCTGACTGCTGGCTTTATAACCGATATAGGAGAAATGGTAGCCGTCGTTGGCTCCCCCTTCCTCATGTTCCCAGTAAATAACGCCAATGCTTCCCAGGTTAACCGGAATCTGCCAGTTGCCGTAATGAACCTTTTTACCCTCCTTGGTTACTACTGCATTAAAAGGATAATTTTCTTCATCAGTTGCTCCGTTGCACCGGGACTCGTCTGCCCTAGTTCCTTTTGTTGCCTTTTCCACCATTTCCTGATATGTAACATGGATGCCAGCGCCCTGATCATTGCTAAACGGAAGCATATTATTCAGATACCGGAAAGTACCCCCGCTGAGGTAATAACAGTCAGAAGAAACAACACCGCCGCCTTTTGGTGAAAAGCCATAGGTTTTGGAAGTTCCGGCTGCGCCCAACGCAACTGCACAATAATCGCCTTTTAATACACCTGTATTTTTTGCAGTAAATCCACCGATCGTACAGTTTGCACCTTTTGAATATTCAATTGATACATTTCCAACTGCATAGCTGTTTCGAATCAGACCGGAACCGATATTTTCACCTGCAAAACCGCCCAAATAAGCATTTCCATAGAGCACATTTGCATTCACTGCCGGAGCATCCACTTCACTATTATAGATATTTCCCTGGTTACTGCCAGTCAGTCCACCCATGTAAAGAGTTCCGTTTCGCTGGACATACACGATTCCATCACGACCCATACTGTAACCGCAGACTGCACAATTCTGAATGGTTCCCTTGTTGATTCCAGCCAAAGCCCCCATATAAACGTTGCGGTTACTTCCGATTGTTCCAGTATAGCTAAGGTATGGATTACTTACCGCTGTGGTTCCTGTAAAATCGTTATTCTCCCAATCAGACACAAGGAAAACATTCTGTATGGATCCCTGATTTTCTCCAATAAATCCAACTGCTGTACCTTTTGCGGCAAAGCTGATTCCACGTATTTCATATCCTCCGCCTTTGTAGGTAGATGTAAAAGGTGTGATTGTTCCATCTTCCGCTACCCCCACAGGACTCTGGACAGTTACCGCTTCCTGAACACCTTCATAATTTTTCCAGTCATATGGCGCATAATCAATATCTCGTTCCTGGATAAAGGAAATTCCCTTTAATAAGGATGCATAATCCTGATAGTATAAGCTCATGTGATAAAGCTGTCTAGGTGTGCGGAGATAAATAGCTGAAATATTATTCGGAGCCTGATCTGCAGCTTCTACTGATTTGGCAAAATGGGGATTGAAATAGAATGTCTTTCCAGTCATCACCTCTGTGGTCTCATCACCGTCAGCCTGTGCTGCAGTCCCCTCATCGTTAAGTTCCGCATCTGATGCACCTTTTACTGTCAGCTTCTGGTAGTAAACACCCTTGATTGCCTGAGCATTCATAATTTCTTTTGGCAATGGGAAAATAACGTAAGTTTCCTCTGATTGCGCAGTATCGCCATCATTTACAGAAACTTCGAACTTCTCAGTTTCCGTACTGTTGCAGTCAACCTTCCATTCTTCCAGCTTATCTGCATCCTCACTGTTCTGATAGCTGACAATAAAGCCAGACAATGTCTCAAGCGCACTTTTCGCATATACAATACCGTATCCATCTCCAACGACAGTCAGATTATCTGATAAAGAGGACTGGACATTTCCACCAAAGAAGCCGTATTCTCTGGAATTCGACTCATTTATTGCATATTTCTCATAATATACAAGGCTTCCTGCCTCATAGCTTGCCTGCCAGTCTCCATAATGAGAAATATCTTTCAAAGATGGATAGGAATAGCTTGTGAGACCTTGGTTTCTCAGATTGTAGGCATAGGTTGTGGTGGAAGTGGTAAAGGAATTGCTACCATTGTTGTTCAGCTTCTCTACCATTTTAGCTTTATTACTAAAGGTTAAATAATCCACAGCCTCGCCATTGTCATTTTCCACATTTTTTCCCTTATTTAAATAGTAGACATTTTCCAGAGTACCTGGGCTGACAGCATATATTACAGGATTGTTGTTACTTTCGCTGTTTTCCAGGTAAGTAGCAACTGTATAGCTGTTTTTTATCTTGAGAGCATTACTGTCAACAGAGCTTGCCACAAGGCCACCGCCGTGATTGGCTGGATTCTGATACCCTGCCGTATAGCAGTACTCAACATTTACGCTGCCACTGTTTACACTTCCTATCAAACCACCTGTTACATCTCCGGTCAGGTAAGAATCTGCATAACAGTTTTTTATACTCACTGCACAATCTGCCTGTCCGATCAGACCTCCTACAGTACCGATAAGATCACCTGTTGTACCGTTCTCTCTGCCATCCATAACAGTTGCCGCAAAACTGTTGTCTATTGTCACAGAAGAGCCTGAGTCTGACCCACTGTTAGTACGTCCGATCAATCCACCCTGGATTCCGGCACCGCTGATCCAAACATCGTTCTCATTCTTTCCTTCTATGTCTTCTGTGTCCAGATATACCTCACAATTGGCTATTTTCGCAGAGCCTGTGGTCTCACCTGCAATTGCACCGGCACTGACCTTTTCTTTTTCTTCACCGGTAATTGCTATGGTGGTTCCTGCCAGGCGCAGATTCTCCACCGTCATAGAATCCTTCAGCACGGCAAACAGACCGGCACCTTTTCTGCCTGTGGCAGAGCCATCTGCAGTTGTTATATCCACACCATTTTTTACATTCAGGTGATAGATTGCCATGCTTTTGTCGCCGGTAAAGCTCTCCAGGTTCTTGTTGGTAATCGGAGTGAACGCCTTGTTTCCGTAACAGCTGTACCAGGAAGTGGTGTCATCCGTTTCTTTCTCTTCCTGCTTTTCAAAATGGATAGAATTGCCAAGCTTAGCTTTTTTGATATCTTCTGCCACTCCAGATTCATGATCCAGATTCTGCAAATGGCGGCCATAATAAATAGCCGCATTTTCAGAAGTACTCTTGTCAGCAAAAAGACTGTTGGTGTCATACTGTGTAAACAGACCATCGATCTTGTGGTTTTCACTTCGTACCGTAACTTTTATATTGAGAGCAGTTCCGGCTCTTAGTGCCTTGGTATTCGTACTCTTTAAATAACTGTTCTTTTCTCCATAAAGTGATACAAATCTGGTAGCATCACTTGTCAGATCATCCAAAGTGATTTTTAAAGTATAACTGCGCCCTACAATCGAACTCTCCTCATTAGTATCCTTCTCTGACATGTCTCCAACATGCAGATCATCCTTCGCATGAACCAGCTTATCCCCAGATGCTTTATACTTCAGATTTAATTGATTTCCCTTATCATCCGTCAGAACTACATCAAATGACAACGGCTTATTATCTTGTCCCTGCCGCATACAAGTAATAGTTGCAACCAGTTTTTCCTCATTTGTAACCGTGATCTTCGGGGCAAGCACTGCTGTATTGCTGCCATCCAGTGCATCTCCGCCGTAATATCCGATTCTTGCGCCATCGCTGAGCCGATTGTCTTTATAGCGGAAGCTGTCATATACATTTGGATCATATGGTTTGATCCTATCTGACTCGCTATAAAAAACAGCATATACACTGGCACTTTCCGGGTTATATTCTACCACCCAGTAGTTATTGTAAAGTTCGCCATCTACGGTATCAGTTGTCACCAGTACACTGGCCGCCCTTTTTGTGTCTGCTTTTTCAGAGGAAAGTGCGTAATAAAGCTTCTGCTCCTTGGTGGCATCTGAGGGCGTCCTTCCCATAGCTTTTGCTGTTTTTTCCCCGTCATAAAGGCTACTGTTACCATTGCTCTGCAGCTTCACCAGATTATTCTGCACCGCCGTATAAATCAGCTCTGCCTTATTATCCAGAGCTTTCTGGCGCAGGTTCTTCCTTATGGAAAAAATCGCAGGCACAGCAATGGCCATGAGGATAAGGAGTATTGCCACCGTGGCCAGAACCTCTGCTAATGTATATCCTTTTTTCTTTTTATTATAAAATGGGTTCATGGTTTCACCTCAATATTTTTATAATATCTTCGAAGCTTCCTGAAAATAATTATTGTTCGCTTGAAAACACTAACCGCTCTGCGGAATGCTCCCTGCGTTCAATAATCAGAAATGGACAGACTTCGACATATCTCATTATAAATCACGGGTTAGTCTTTCGCAACTGTTAGAATATGAAAAGAGTATGCGAACTACGGCATTTTTACCATTTATTCCGTGCGAAAAATAAGATAAAAAAGTAGAAATGATATAGGATATTTTTCAATAAAATTTGTACTAAAACAGAACATAAAAATCCCCACGAGAGACAATGCTGCTTTTCTGTTTCTCGTGGGGAAATAGTTATACAAAATCAAAACTTAATTGCGTATATTCTTCTATATCTGCAATTTCACATAAATAGTTCTCTAAATCCTCATTGGTTTTAATCACTGCTGCCTGATATAAATTCTCCAAAACATTATTTCCTGTAGAATATTTCAACAAACCGTGATAATAACAAGCCAGGCGGCGATTCTGTTTTTTTGCATACTCTGCAGTATGCATAGTACCACTTTTTTCCATAGCTTCTACTACCAGAACCCCCTGAGACATGCCACTTTGAAGTCGGTCGCGCTGCACGAAACGATATTTCTCAGGTCTTGTTCCTTCGGGATATTCGCTAATAAGACATCCGCCCTGCTTTAAAACTTCTTCTGCAATCCATTGATTAGATTTCGGATATATTTCATTTATTCCGCAAGGAAGAACCACTGCGCATTTCCCCCCTGCTGCCAGAGCCCCCTTTAGAGCTTCTGCATCACAGCCAAGTGCAAGACCATTTACAAGATTAAAACCATTTTTGCCTATAATACTGCCCGCATTATAAGCCAACTTAGCACCTACAGCCGATATCTTACGTGATCCTACAACCGCAATACTTTTATGCTTATTCAAAATATCAATATTTCCTCTATAGTACAAAACCTCTGGCCGGTCTTTTATTTTTTTCAAATCATGTGGATAATTTGTTTCATCAACTCGACAGATTTTTATTTCCTGCCATAGTGTTGTTTTCTTTTCTTCCATAAGCTTTTCCATTTTATATTGCCTTACCCAATGCAAACATTTCTACATTAGCGGCTCCACGATTTAATAAAATTTCTTTGCAGACATACAGAGAGTTTCCAGTTGTAGTTACATCATCCATCAATAATACAATGTCTCCGCTTATGTCTATATCCTCTACCGTATCAATAGACTGCATATGAACTGACAGATTCCTGCTTCCTCCTGTTGCAAGCTTGTTGATTGAATGGCTTCTCCTTAAAAAATATACTTTATTATCCCTTCCATTGGCAGCAAGCATTTCTCCTAGTTTTCCAATTCCGGATTCTCTTTTTTCCGCATTACTGGAAGGTACCACACAAATAGTTACTCCGGGGCATATCTCACAATCCAGTAAATTGTAAAAATATTTAATCGCCGATGGTTTCCTATCCTTCAAATCCAATATTTTCCCGCTAAACACATCAAACAATGGATTCTTTATCTTTCGTTCTCTGTCCAGCCAATATTTATGATAGTTACTGTAAACTACAATTTCACCAGTTCCGTTCCATGCTTCATTTACAAACACCATGTTTATAGCCTCCTTCGAACAAACGTTTTCTTTATTTTATCAGATTGCTACTCACATTTCAACCGGATGATCATTATATTTCTCAAACTCCTTTTCCATCTTTTCCAGTATATTGGAGTATTGGAGAAGTTCGGCTACACGTTGTTCTTTGTTGTCGTATTGTTTCTTGTAGGAGACGCGGTGTTCCATGGCGGCCCAGAAGTCCATGGAGATGGTGCGCAGCTGGACTTCTACCGGATAGTATTCGTTTGCATCCAGACAGCAGACATTTACGCCGAGAATGACATGATGGCTGCGGTAACCGTTGGGCTTGGGGTTCTCAATATAGTTGCTCTCACGGATGAAAATAAGGTCGGGCTGCTTCTTTAACATGTTTACCAGATTATTCACATCACCAACAAAATAGCAGATAATACGCACCCCCGCAATATCCTGCAACTGATCCTTGGCATTTTCCAAGGTTGGCTCGAAGCCATGACGCACCAGTTTTTCCTCAATGCTGTCCTTCTTTTTGATCCTGTACTGTATGTTATGAATGGGTTTTCCCGTCTTTGTTTCATAAATAGAGTGGTTCAGCACTTCCAGACGTGTCAGCAATAGCTTCATCGCATCCTCATACGGCTGAATCAGCCCATAATACTCCTTGTCAGTCATAAGTAAAAACCCTCCTTCTCGTTTTCCATGGTACTATATAAATGTGTTCATTTGGTGAGAAAGAGATAAACAGAAAATAAACAAGTTTCTCCCTTCCTTTTCCCCTTGAAATCCCCCTGTCGAACTGGTACTATTATAGGTAAAAGATTGACGAAATAACTGCAATTTTGACTTGAAATATCGGAATTAGGAATGGGGTAGAGAGTTTTTGATGAAGTCTTTTAAAGTCAGCATCATTTTACCGGTGTATAACGTGGAAAAATACCTGAGTGCGTGCCTGGACAGCTTATTGGCACAGACACTTGAGGAAATAGAGATCGTAGCTGTCAATGATGGCAGTACAGATGGAAGCCTGCAGATTCTGCAGGCTTATCAGTCGTTAAATCCGGAGAAGCTTTTTATATTTTCCACAGAGAACCACGGTGTCAGCAGGGCACGAAATTATGGTTTTGCCCATTCCCATGGAGAATATGTCTGGTTTGTAGACAGCGATGACTTCGTAGAGCCTGATGCCTGCAGACTTCTTTATGAAAAAGCTACCGCTGACGGAAACGACCTGGTTCTTTTCCGCTACTATAATGTAGACTCTGAGACCGGAGTTCGTAAGGAATACCTTGCATCCTGTCATAATCAGAATTTCCGCGTTGCAGACAAGCCTTATGAATTACCTGCAATTTCTCCATACCCATGGATCAAGTTCATTCACAGAGACCTGTTTAACGGACTTTGTTTTCCAGAAGGAATCCGGTTCGAAGATCTTCCGGTGGCCTATCTTCTGGCTGTGAAAGCCCGTTCCATCGGATACGTGGATCAGTGCTTCTATAATTACAGAAAAAATGTAGGATTCCTCAGCCGCCTCACGCCTTCCACCCTTCACATCCGAAATGCCATTATTTTTATGAAGGAAGAAATGGAGAAGCTGGGGCTGTTTGAACAATATCAGACAGAACTGGATTTCATTGCTGTGCGCCATTTTTTCTACCGTTTCTGGAAGCTGCTCACCAACTATGAGACTGACCAGAAAGAACTGAAGCTGCAATTGATCAATGAGCTTTTCGATTATATGGAGTCCAATATTCCAGACTGGGAGAACAATCATTATGTCCGATATTCACTTCCGCCACATATTGGGCGACTGCTCTGTCTTTATGGCTCCAGACAGGAAATGATTTCTTTCGTAGAAGCCTGCAACGGAATGACCGTACAGCAGCAGAAAGCCTGGATAAAGGATTACAAGCTTTCTCACAAAACCTCTCCCAGCTATCAGCCTGCTGAGATGATCCACCGGGAAAAAACTTCCTCCCAGTTTTATGGCTTTGCCTATACCGGAAGCCTTGCTCCTGATCCGGAGCAGATTCTTCTGGAAGCCAGCCGTGGAAAAGAAATTCCTACCTGGATATTGAAATTACTTGTGCACCTTCTGAGAAATTTCGGAGAACACCAGATCATTGTCTCCCTGACTCAGGAGAAGCATGCCTTGTTCCAGGCTCTTCTGAACCGCTATCTTTCCGACAGCACAGCTCTGTCTGAGAATATTACTCTGGTGTGCCCGGACAGCGAAGAATACGGCAAAGCACTTGCACTCTCCGGCTACGTTATCACAGACGGACCTTTGCCCTACTATTTTCGGAAGGAAGAGGGACAGTTTGTGCTGCTTTACTGCGGACACAATCTGTATCCGGAAACCGTTCTGAACACACCGGATTCCACCGCTGATACAGGGCTTTGGCAGCATACTATGTTTATGGCAGACTGCCTGTATTTTAACAATGTACAGAACCGGGATATTTACCTGCAGGAATGTATGACAGCTAATATCTGCAAAACGCCTTACATTATCGGTTCTTCCACCCACATTCCAGTGATTCCCAATGAATCACACAGGGAAAAGCTCCGCCGCAGCTTGCAGATGGATTCCATGCAGACTATTTTGTATGCGCCGCTGCTTCCAGGGTCCTATATTGCGGACACCGAGCAGACATTCCGGAATTTCATGGCAGCCCTCTACATATTTGACTGTGAACTTTCCGATCATCAGGTTTTGTATCTGCATCTGGATCATGAGAGGGAAATTGATTTTTCTGAATTTAGACATATAAAAGAAATGCCAAAAGATTTCGATGTACCGGATTTCGCTGCGGCGTGTGATATTTTTATATCGGATTATCACAATGCACTTTCTGCCAGATTCACCACAGGCACACAGATTCTGCGATTTCTGTGCGGTACATTTCTTCGACACGAAAATGCAACCAGTGACCATCAGACTGTACCAGCTGCTCCTGTCCTGCTGGAAACCACTTCCTGTCTGCCCGAGAGCTCTGGAGCCTGTTTGAAAAATCATTCCTGCAATCTGCACTCCACACTTTGCGATATATTTCACCCGGAATATCCTGCATTTGATAATGTACCAGAGTTAGTACGATATATCGGACAGTTAGAACTGATGTCTGAGAAGATGGCCACAAATGAAGCTTTACATTCAGCACCTTTTGACCAGTTTACTTCTGATACAGACCGTGCGTTCGATTCCCAGGAGCACAATTGGAATTCTTCGAAAAAAAGCTCTCTGCAAATGGAAAATAATCATAATTTACAGGCCACAAAGAATTCCTCCGGAGAAGCCACTACTTTCGAGGAATCCCCACAATATCTTCTCACAGATATTGCAGATTCTCTCTTAAACGGACGACCACTGCCCTATTATGCTCCAGCTTCTTCCGATGATGTACCGGCACCGCGCACACGCGTCCTGTTCTTTACAGGGCGGAAGCTTTCCCAGAATCTGGTTCGGGATTTTAATGCCCTGGCAGCACAGGCACCAGAAAAAGAATTCTGGCTTGCATACAATGATTTCCGCAATACAGACTCTGCCAAATATCTAGCACAGTTATCACCTGACTGTTCCAGCCTGCCATTGAAGCCGGATCCCGAGAAAGGTAACCGCTGGAAGCTGGCAAGTGTGCTCACCAGCCGGATGGGACTTTTCTCATTTTATCCCTTATCCCATATTTTGGACTTGGGGAAGGAAGAATATAAGAAGTGCATGGGAGAGACAAGATTCGATGAAGTCGTAATCACTTCCACAGATAGTATAAAAACGGTTGCTACGCTTCTGGCTGCTGCGCCAAAAGCGTCCTATACTTTTGACACCTTTAACCCAGAGCGCTACAGTACCTCAAGACCTTACAGACACCAGATTGCATTTCTTTGCAGAATGTTAAAGGATACAGGAAGTCTGGAATTGCCTGCCGAGCTTACCGGATTGAAGCTGACGCAAAGCTCTGGCAAAAATAAAGATAAGGGAATGCTCTAGAGCGTGTTTGAAAAAGGCTTTCTGCAAGATGTACGTCACAATTTGTGGGAATGCTTTTTTATAACCCATTCCTTACGAAAGGATTTACCTATGAAATTAACCACTATCATCCCGGTTCACAATGCTGAGAAATACATCACAGCCACTTTGGACAGTGTATTGCAGCAGGATCTGGGAAATCCAGAGGAGCTGGAGGTGATCTGTGTGGATGACGCATCCACCGACGCTTCTGTTGCCCTCATAAAAGATTACCAGCAAAAAGACTCCCGCATCCGCCTTTTCCTCAACGAAAAGACCCGGTTTGCAGGAGCCTGCCGAAATAAGGGAATCGAAGAAGCCCATGGTGATTACCTTCACTTTCTTGATGCAGATGACCTTGTAGAAAAAGGTGCCTACCAGAAATATCTGTCCATTGCTGAACAGGCGGATGCCGACATGGTAAAGGGCTGCGCCGTCTGCTTTGACAATGAGACCGGCGAGCTTTCCGATACCCCGCTTTTTGCACTGTCTGATGTGCCCGCTGAGTGCTTCGACAAGGTTCTGAATTTCCACCAGGCGCCCGAAATTTTCAGCCACATCAGTGTAGTTCCATGGAATGCCATTTACAAACGGAAATTCATTTTGGAAAAGGGGCTTCGCTTTAACGATCTGATCTGTGTCAACGACCGCTCCTTCTACAGCGAAGCCGTATTCACTGCCAACAGGATCTGGCTCACTCACGAGCAGATTGTCCGTTACCGTGTGAATAACAGCGCATCCCTTGTAGGAAACCGTGCCAGAAACTTCCATTGTGAATTTGATTCCTGGCAGCTGATCATGAACCAATGTACTAAGTACAATATTCAGGGCCGTGAGCTGGCCATCGTAATGGAGCGTGAGCTGATTGACATTTTTATCTGGTATCGCAAATACAAGAAAATTCCGGAAATTTCAGAAGAGATTACTGCGCAGACCCAGGCGTTTGCGCAGAAGCTTGATATTTCGCCTCTTGAAGCATTCCCGCCTTCTTTCAAGTGGTACTACGATTATCTCACTTTTCTTCCGGAATTTGAGAGCCTTACAAAAAATTATAACAATATTACCCAATTCAAAAAACAAGCCAGACTAATCATGCCCCAGTGCACCACCCCGGCTGACTTCCGCCACCGCATCCAGGAAGCCCCCGCCACAGACAGTACCTCTAAACGGTCAGGTGTATTAAAAAAACTGCTCTCCCATTTTAAGCATTGATTCGTCAGAAACCACCAGTTAGTTCAACTGGTGGTTTCTCTTTGATTGGGCAAAGAGGCTGGAGATACCGCTCCAGCCCCTTTGCCTCACGCACCTTCGTTATTCATCCTGCTCACCGACTTCTTCCTGTGCTTCTTTGCCTCATAAAGCTGCTGATCAGCCAGGGAAATCACCTGCTGGATGTCTGTTGAAATATTTGGACGGAACTCGGCAATTCCAAGGGAAATCTCCACCAGGAAGGGCTTGCCGGATTTTTCATTAAACAGCTTACATGCCATCTTCACACGCTCCCGGAACTTCTCCCCGAAGTCGGCTTCCTCGCATTCCAGCATGATAATATATTC
>NZ_JBCOME010000019.1:0-61317 GCF_040924365.1 Ruminococcus sp. 1001136sp1_2201st1_G3_2201SCRN_220225
GGAACGTTGCGACGCGCGGCGGTGAATATACATTGTGAAATCGCGTCCGGGATAACGACCAACCAATTAAATAGCAATACAATTTACAACAGGAGACAAAGCATGGAAAAATGGGTATTAGCGGCGAAGAGAGCTGATTTTCAGAAGATTGGCCGGAAGTATGGAATAGATCCGGTGATCGCCAGGATTATCCGGAACAGGGATATTACAGAAGATGCAGAAATTAATCAGTATCTGAACGGAACCCTGGATGACATTCCATCCTGGAAAAGTCTGAAGGATATTGACAAAGCTGTGGAAATTATTTCGCAAAAAATAGATCTGGGAACCAGAATGAGAATTATAGGAGATTATGATATTGATGGTGTAACTGCAACTTATATTCTGTTAAAAGGATTTAAACGCCTGGGGGCGAATGTAGATACTTATATTCCGGACCGCATTGCAGATGGATATGGAATTCATAATCATCTTATAGAGAAAGCAAAAGAGGATGGAGTAGATACGATCGTGACCTGTGACAATGGAATTTCGGCTGCAGATCAGATTGCATTTGCAAAAAAAATGGGCATGACAGTGGTAGTGACGGATCACCACGAGGTCCCTTTTGAAGATACAGAAGAAGGGCGAAAATACAAGCTTCCTCTGGCAGATGCAATTATCAATCCAAAACAGTCTGACTGTACGTATCCAAATAAAAATATCTGTGGCGCAGTGGTTGCAATGAAACTGGTTTTTGCATTGTATGAAAAATATGGAATCCCGGAGAGTGAGAAAGAAGATTATCTGGAACCTGCGGCTATCGCTACAGTTGGAGATATTATGGACCTTCAGGGAGAAAACCGTATTCTTGTAAAAGAGGGACTTTTACGTCTGCCTCATACAAAAAATAAGGGACTGAAAGCTTTGATAAGAGCAATTGGTCTGGAAAATCAGAAAATCAGTTCCTACGATATTGGTTTTCGCCTTGGTCCGTGCATTAATGCCAGCGGAAGACTGGATACAGCCATGCGCTCCCTGTCCCTATTACAGTGTGAAGATGAAGAAGAGGCTGCAAAGCTTGCAAACGATCTGAAAGCATTGAATGACAGCCGTAAGGCACTGACGGAACAGGGTACAGAAGCTGCCTACAAGCTGATAGAGGGCAGCAATCTGAAAAATGACAGAGTAATGGTTGTATTTTTGCCGGATTGTCATGAGAGTCTTGCAGGAATCATAGCAGGAAGAATCCGTGAAAAATATCACAAGCCTGCTTTTGTTCTTACAAGAGGGGAAAAATCGGTGAAAGGCAGCGGCAGATCTACAGAAAATTATTCCATGTATGAGGAGCTTGTAAAATGTGACAGTCTGTTGCTCCAGTATGGTGGCCATCCTATGGCAGCAGGTCTTTCTATAGAAGAAGCAAATGTGGAAGCGTTTCGCCGTCAGCTCAATGAAAACTGCACCTTGACAGAGGAAGATATGATCCCAAAAATCGTGATCGATGTACCAATGCCCATTTCTTACATAAACGAGAATCTGATCCGTCAGCTCTCTGTTCTGGAACCCTTTGGAAAAGGAAATGCGAAGCCTGTTTTTGCCCAGAAAAATCTCCGCGTTTTAAAAACCGGAATATATGGAAAGACTCAGAATACAGTGAAATTGCAGCTGATGGACGAATCCGGCACGGTGATGGATGGGGTTTACTGGGGCGAGGCAAAGGAGTTTGCAGAGTTTGCAAGGTCTCATGGAACTATTTCTGTAACCTATTATCCGAAGATCAACTCCTATATGGGAAGAGACTCTTTGCAAATTGTCATACAAAATTATTGCTAAAAAGGGGATAATCATGTAAAACCACGAAAAATGCAGTATTTCCAGTGAGCCTGTCGGTTTTGCGTTGATTCCCGATTTAAAAAGTGTTATACTAAAAAATATTTATGATGCTAGAGCATGTGTGAAAAAGGCTTTCTTTTTTTAAACACGCTCTGGGGTGGCTGAGGCTTTCCCCACAACATCCATTAATCTGAGGAGGCTATTATGAAAAAAATAGAAGAATATATAAGAAGTATACCTGATTTTCCAGAACCAGGCATTATTTTCAGAGATGTTACCAGTATCCTTCAGGACGCAGACGGACTGAAGCTTGCAATTGATTCCATGCAGGATTGTCTGAAGGATGTGGATGTGGATGTAATAGTGGGAACAGAATCCCGTGGATTCATTTTTGGAATGCCAATTGCTTATAATCTTCATAAGTCTTTTGTACCAGTACGTAAGAAAGGAAAACTCCCATGTGAGACCGTTTCTGCAAGCTATGATCTGGAATATGGCAAAGCTGAGATTGAGATTCACAAGGATGCCATTAAGCCAGGACAGAAGGTAGTTATCATTGATGATCTGATCGCAACAGGCGGTACAGTTGAAGCTGCAGCGAAACTGGTAGAGCAGCTTGGTGGAGTGGTAGTGAAGATCGTATTTCTGATGGAACTTGCGGGTCTTGAGGGGCGTAAGAAACTGGAGAAATATGACGTTGCTTCTGTAATCCGTTATGAAGGTAAATAAAGGATGTGTCTGTTTCGCCAGATTCCCCCGGGGAAACAGGTGGGCGGATGCTGACGCAGATAGTATTTAAACAGGCAGGTGTGAAATATGGCTGATATTGTTAACGAGCAGGGCAAGGAGCCTGAAGTATCAAAAGAGGATATGGAGAAGCTGGAGTCTGTGAAGAAAGCAGATGCAGCTGTAAAATCCATGCACGACTTTACAAGCCCTGAAGTATTATATAATGAGCTGATTGCCAGCATAAAGAAATATCATCCTTCTACGGACATAACCATGATCCAGAAGGCATACGAGACTGCAAGGGAAGCCCACAAGGATCAGAAGAGAAAGTCCGGGGAACCCTACATTATTCATCCTTTATGTGTTGCCATTATTCTGGCGGATCTGGAACTGGACAAGGAGACCATTGTAGCAGGCCTTCTTCACGATGCTGTTGAAGATACCTGGATGACCTGTGATGAGATCACCAGAGAATTTGGTCCTGAGGTTGCGCTTCTGGTAGATGGGGTAACTAAGATCGGTCAGCTGTCCTATTCCAAGGATAAAGTAGAGCTACAGGCAGAGAGCCTTCGCAAGATGTTCCTTGCCATGGCAAAGGATATCCGTGTTATTCTGATCAAGCTTGCAGACCGTCTTCATAATATGCGTACTCTTCAGTACATGACTCCTGAGAAACAGAAGGAGAAGGCAAGAGAGACGATGGACATCTATGCGCCTATCGCACAGCGTCTTGGTATTTCCAAGATCAAAGTAGAGCTGGATGACCTTTCCCTGAAATATCTGAAACCAGATGTTTATTATGATCTGGTTGAGAAAGTAGCACTTCGTAAAAGCGTCCGTGAGGAATTCGTAGGGAATATTGTCAAGACTGTGCATCAGCATATGGTAGAAGCCGGAATTAAGGCACAGGTTGACGGCCGTGTAAAACACTTTTTCAGTATCTATAAAAAGATGGTAAATCAGAATAAGACGATTGATCAGATTTACGATTTGTTTGCAGTGCGTATCCTGGTAGATACAGTGAAGGACTGTTATGCGGCACTTGGTGTGATCCATGAGATGTATAAGCCAATTCCAGGACGTTTCAAGGACTATATTGCAATGCCCAAACCAAATATGTACCAGTCTTTGCATACCACGCTGATCGGACCGAATGGACAGCCTTTTGAAATTCAGATTAGAACCTTTGAGATGCATAAGACTGCCGAGTACGGTATTGCTGCACATTGGAAGTATAAAGAGGCTTCTGACGGTAAGGCTTCCTCAGGCAATCGTGAGGAGGAGAAGCTGAACTGGCTGCGCCAGATCCTGGAATGGCAGAGAGACATGTCCGATAATAAAGAGTTCATGAGTCTTCTGAAAAATGATCTGGATCTGTTTGCAGACAGTGTATACTGCTTTACTCCACAGGGAGATGTGAAAACCCTTCCTAACGGCTCCACCCCCATTGATTTTGCATACAGCGTGCACAGTGCTGTAGGAAACAAAATGGTAGGTGCCAGGGTAAATGGCAAACTGGTGCCCATTGAGTACCGGATCCAGAATGGTGACCGTATTGAAATCATTACTTCCCAGAATTCCCAGGGACCAAGCCGTGACTGGCTGAAGGTGGTCAAGAGTACACAGGCCAGAAATAAGATCAATCAGTGGTTCAAGAAAGAACTGAAGGAAGATAATATTCTGAAGGGCAAGGAAATGCTTGCCCAGTATGCCAAGAGTAAGGGCTTTAAATTCGCTAATTACACCAAGACTCAGTATCTGGACGCAGTCCTTCGTAAATATGGTTTCCGTGACTGGGATTCTGTACTTGCCGCCATCGGACATGGCGGACTGAAAGAGGGACAGGTATTTAATAAGCTTGTAGAAGCTTATGATAAAGAGAATAAAAAGAATCTCACAGATGAAGAAGTTCTGGAGGCAGCAGCCGCAGAGAATCAGGATAAGAAGCATCATATCAAGAGCAAGAGCGGCATTGTAGTACGGGGCATTCATGACGTTGCAGTACGCTTCTCCAAATGCTGTAATCCGATTCCCGGTGATGAGATTGTTGGATATGTTACAAGAGGCCGTGGTGTTACCATTCATCGAACTGACTGTGTAAATGTGATGAATATGTCTGAAATGGACAGAAGACGTCTTCTGGAAGCAGAGTGGCAGGATCCGGAGATCAAGCCGGATGAGCATTACATGGCTGAGATCAATGTATATGCTAATAATCGTACCGGTCTTCTGGTTGATATTTCCAAGATCTTTACAGAGCGTAAGATTGACATCCGAAATATTAACTGCCGAACAAACAAGCAGGAGAAGGCCACTATTTCTGTAAGCTTTAACGTCAGCTGTAAGGATGAACTGAATTCCCTTATCGAGAAGATACGTCAGCTGGAAAGTGTTTTGGATGTAGAAAGAACTACAGGCTGAGAAACAATGGAAATGTGAACTGGCTGGAGATATACAGTACGTTGAGCATTGGATGGTATGTTACCGGTCAGGACACGGACAATAACGGAATAATAACATAAATGGCATATCAGCTGCCATGAAAGGATAATCTATGGGAAAACTTGAATTACAGCAGATGGTTCTTGGCCCTGTATATACCAATTGCTACTTTTTAAAAAATAAAGAAACCGGTGAAGCGCTGATCGTTGATCCGGCAGATTCACCGAAGAGAATTTTTCAGAAGGTGGAAGATATGGGTGCAAAGCCGGTAGGAATCCTTCTGACTCATGGACATTTTGACCACATTATGGCAGTACAGGCTGTGAAAGCTGAGTATCAGATTCCGGTTTATGCCTGCCGCCAGGAAGAAGAAATGCTTCGGGAGCCTTCTGTGAATATGACTGACCGGATGCATAAACCATGTTCTGTGCGTCCTGATGTTTTTCTGGAGGACCTGCAAGTATTTGAAGCTGCTGGATTTTCTATTCAGATGCTCCACACTCCAGGACACACGAAAGGAAGCTGTTGCTACTATCTGAAAGACGAAAGGGTTCTGTTCAGCGGGGATACATTATTCTGCGGTTCTGTTGGAAGAACGGATTTTCCAGGCGGCAGTTCCCGTGAAATCCGGGAGAGCCTTCATAAGCTGTTAAATGCCCTTCCAGATGAAACAAATGTTTATCCGGGGCATGATACATCTACAACTATCGGTTACGAAAAGAGGTATAATCCATTTGTGTAAAATAGGAATCCTGCTGCTTGACAGGGATTTCGAGCATGATATATATGAATTAATAAAAGCATTTTATCCGGAAGGAGATATCCACAGCCTCTACGAAAAAGACGAAGAGGAGTACGATATCTTCTTTACTGTGAAAAAAGAAAATGACAATTTTGTTATAAAATATGAGACGAAGGATCAAAAAGGTGTTGCCAGCGCAGAGGTGATCCGGGGGGCAGACGGGGATTCCAGTCAGGAAACTCATGAGAAACTCATGGATGCCCATGAGTTTCGTAAAGCCAACAAGGACAGTCTGAAATATGCACTGTACAATGTTCTGGTGAAGCTTACCGGCAGAACCCTTCCATGGGGGAATCTTACGGGAATTCGTCCGGCCAAGCTTGCCATGGGGATGATCGAGAGTGGTATGAAAAATACCGAGATTGCACAGGAAATGCGGGAGCGTTACCTGGTAAGCGCAAAGAAAACTGCTCTTGCCATCACCATAGCAAACAGGGAGCGGGCACTTCTTCAGGATATTGATTATGAGCATGGTTACAGCTTATATGTAGGTATTCCCTTTTGTCCAAGTATCTGTTTGTATTGTTCCTTCAGCTCCTACCCTTTGAAGCTCTGGGCAAAAAGAGTAGATGAATATCTGGATGCTTTATGTCTGGAAATTCGCGAAACGGCCAGGATGATGAAGAACTACAAGCTGGATACGATTTATATCGGCGGAGGCACACCTACCACGTTAGAGCCCTATCAGCTGAAAAGGCTTCTTGATCAGCTGGGAGAGTCCTTTGGCTTTGATGGACTTGTAGAATTTACCATTGAAGCTGGCAGACCAGATAGTATTACAAGGGAGAAGCTTGAGACGATCAAAGAATTTCCTGTGACCAGAATTTCTGTTAATCCCCAGACCATGAATCAGGATACTCTGGAAATCATTGGAAGACGTCATACTGTGGCACAGACCATAGAAGCTTTCCATCTTGCCAGAAAACTGAATTATAACAATATTAACATGGATCTCATTGTAGGACTGCCTGGAGAAGATATTTCTAAGGTGAAATACACATTGGAGAAAGTAAAAGAGCTTTCCCCGGATAGTCTTACCGTACATTCTCTGGCTGTGAAGCGTGCAGCACGCCTGAATATGTTCAAGGACAAATATCAGGAGATGACATTTGAAAATAACCAGGAGATCATGGATCTGACACAGCAGACTGCATATTCCATGGAAATGGGACCTTACTATCTGTACCGTCAGAAAAATATGAAGGGAAATTTTGAAAATGTAGGCTATGCAAAGGTTGACAAAGCCGGGATTTACAATATACTGATTATGGAAGAAAAACAACCGATCATTGCTCTTGGAGCAGGCGGTTCTTCCAAACTGGTCTTTGACCATGGCAAACGTATTGAGCGGGTGGAGAATGTGAAAGATGTCACAAGCTATATTGCCCGTATTGATGAGATGATTGAAAGAAAGCGAACAGGAATTGGAACCTGGTTGTAGGAGGGAGGGAAAATTCTTGGAAAAGCTTTCCAGTGAACAGTCAGAAACATCCGACAGAGTTCTGGAATTTGATTTATCAGCAGAGTTAAGGCATGGAATCGCAGTGAGTAATCTGGCGTACGCGTTAAGTCAGGAGCTGGGTCTTCCTCATGAGCAGTGTTACGATCTTGCAATTGCAGGAATGCTTCACGACATAGGAAAGCTGAAATTGAGAAGCTATATCAACGGGCAGGAAAGTAATCCCATGGTAATCGAGGAATTGAAATATGTCCGCATGCATTCCACACTTGGCTATGAGGAACTGAAAGACCAGGGCTATTCGGATTTTGTTCTTGAGAGTATTCTTTATCATCATGAAAATTACGATGGAAGCGGTTATCCGTCCAATCTGGCAGGGAAGGAGATTCCCATCGGTGCCCGGATCCTTCGTGTGTGCGATGTATTCTGTGCATTGAGTCAGGATCGGTCTTACCGCAAGGCTTTTGATAAGCATACTGTGATGGAATTGATGATAGATGAAATAAAAAACTTTGATCTGGAAGTATTTCTTGCATTTCAAAGAGTAGTACACGCCAGCCAGGCTGGTAAATAAGGAGGACACATGGCATTAAAGAAGAAGCCGGTTACCGGCATGAAAGATATTTTACCAAAGGAGATGGAAGTCCGTAACTATGTTACAGGACTGATCCGTGAGACATATGGTTCCTTTGGATTTACTTCAATTGAGACTCCAGGAGTGGAGCACATTGAGAACCTGTGCAGCAAACAGGGCGGTGATAATGAGAAGCTGATTTTCAAAATCTTAAAAAGAGGTGAGAAGCTGAAGCTTGACCAGGCAAAAGAAGAAGCTGATCTTGTGGATTCAGGTCTTCGCTATGATCTGACAGTACCTCTTTCCAGATATTATTCAAATAACTCTAATGAACTGCCTGGACCATTTAAGGCACTTCAGATGGGATATGTATGGAGAGCTGATCGTCCGCAGAGAGGACGTTTCCGTCAGTTTATGCAGTGTGACATTGACATTTTAGGTGAGCCTACTTATATGGCAGAAATCGAGCTGGTACTTGCGACTACTACACTTCTTGGTAAGCTTGACTTCCATAATTTCACTATCCGTATCAATGACCGTCGTATTCTGAAGGCTATGGCTGAGTATAGCGGATTTCCGAAGGAAAGCTTTGATACTGTATTTATCATTCTTGACAAGATGGATAAGATTGGTCTTGAGGGCGTAGCGAAAGAACTGGAAGAGGAAGGCTTTGCAAAAGAAAGCATTGATACTTATCTTGCGATGTTTAAAGAAATCAGCTCAGATATCCAGGGCGTAAGATATTGCAAGGAGAAGCTGGCAGATGTTCTTGACGAACAGATTGCAGCAGATCTCGAGACGATCATTTCCACTGTGGAAGCTGTGAAGACTGCTGACTTTAAGATGGCATTTGATCCTACACTGGTTCGTGGCATGTCTTATTACACCGGTCCGATCTTCGAAATTTCCATGGATGAGTTTGGCGGCAGTGTTGGCGGCGGCGGACGTTATGATGAGATGATTGGTAAATTTACAGGAAACAATACAAGTGCATGCGGATTCTCTATTGGATTTGAGCGTATTGTTATGCTCCTTCTTGAAAGAGGATATCAGATTCCTACAGCAAAGACTAAGAAGGCATATCTTATTGAGAAAAATATGCCGTCAGACAAGCTGATTGAGATTTTTCGTCAGGCAGAAGAAGAGAGAAAGACCGGAGTTCAGGTCAATATCTCTATTATGAAGAAGAATAAGAAATTCCAGAAAGACCAGATGACAGCTGAAGGCTATACGGAATTTGTGGAATTCTTTAAACGCTGATAAAGAGATTTAACGTGTTGTTTTTGAAAAACAGCCGTCAATGATATTTTATGGATCATTCAAAGCAATACAGCTGAATGGTTCATAATCAGAGAAAGCTGGGGGAAACCCCATAGAATAAGGAGGCGCCTTAAAATGGCTGAGAGTATGCAGGGACTGCACAGAACCTGTCGATGTGCAGAAGTGACCACACAGATGGTAGGCAGCGAAGTAACACTTATGGGATGGGTTCAGAAAGCAAGAGATAAAGGAGGAATCATTTTCGTAGATTTACGTGACCGCAGTGGTATTATGCAGCTGATCTTTGAAAATGGTTCCATTGATGAAGAAGGCTTTGCAAAAGCCGGCAAGCTGAGAAGCGAGTTTGTGATCGCAGTTACCGGAACCGTTGAGAAACGTGGTGGTGCAGTAAATGAGAATCTTGCAACAGGTGAGATCGAAGTGAGAGCAAAATCTCTCCGCGTTCTTTCTGAGGCAGAAGTTCCGCCATTCCCGGTTGAGGAGAACAGCAAAACAAAAGAGGATGTACGTCTGAAATACCGTTACCTTGACTTAAGACGTCCGGATCTCCAGAGAAACCTGATCCTGAAGAGCCGTGTAATGCAGCTGACAAGATCCTTTTTCACAAACGAGGGATTCCTGGAGATTGAGACTCCTATGCTTGGAAAGAGTACTCCTGAAGGCGCAAGAGATTATCTGGTACCATCCCGTGTACATCCTGGCTGCTTCTATGGTCTGCCGCAGTCACCGCAGCTGTACAAACAGCTTCTGATGTGTTCCGGATATGACAGATACATCCAGATTGCAAGATGCTTCCGTGATGAGGATCTTCGTGCTGACCGTCAGCCGGAGTTCACACAGATCGATATGGAGCTTTCTTTCGTAGATGTTGATGATGTAATCGATGTAAATGAGAGATATCTTTCCTACCTGTTCAAAGAGGTTCTTGGTATCGATGTGAAGCTTCCAATCGAGAGAATCACATGGCAGGAAGCAATGGATCGTTTCGGTTCTGATAAACCGGATATGAGATTTGGCATGGAGCTTCATGATGTAAGCGATATTGTGAAGAACTGTGGATTCTCTGTATTTACAGGTGCTCTTGAAGCTGGTGGAAGCGTTCGTGGTATCAACGCAGAAGGCCAGGGCAGCATGCCTCGTAAGAAAATTGACAAGTTAGTAGAGTTTGCCAAGGGATATGGTGCAAAAGGTCTTGCATATATTGCAATCGCAGAAGATGGCACCAGAAAGTCTTCCTTTGCCAAGTTTATGACAGATGAGGAGATGGATGCTCTTGTAGCTGCTATGGACGGTAAAGCAGGTGACCTGCTTCTGTTTGCAGCGGATAAGAAGAAACTGGTTTATGATGTTCTTGGCGCACTTCGTCTGGAGCTTGCAAAACAGATGGATCTTCTTGACAAGAACGAATACCGCTTCGTATGGGTAACGGAGTTCCCGCTTCTTGAGTGGAGCGAGGAAGAAAACCGTTTCACAGCTATGCACCATCCATTTACAATGCCGATGGATGAGGATATCCCGCTTCTCGACACAGATCCGGGCGCTGTTCGTGCGAAGGCTTACGATATTGTACTGAATGGTAACGAGATCGGCGGCGGCAGTGTTCGTATCCATCAGGATGACATTCAGGAGAGAATGTTTAAAGAGCTTGGATTTACCCCGGAAGCTGCCCATGAGCAGTTCGGATTCCTTCTGGATGCATTCAAATACGGAGTTCCGCCTCACGCCGGACTGGCTTATGGTCTTGACCGTCTGGTTATGCTCATTGCCAAGGTTGACAGCATTCGTGACGTAATTGCATTCCCGAAGGTAAAAGATGCATCCTGTCTGATGACTCAGGCACCGCAGCGCGTAAGCGAAGCACAGCTGGACGAGCTGGGACTTGAAGTTGAGAAAGAAGCTGCTCCAGAGACTGAGGAATAAGAAAAGAAATACAACAAGAGATAACCTAGCTTATAATTTGGAATAAGCTGACTGAAAAATCCTGCCTGCAAAAATGGGTGGGGTTTTTCTTTTGGAAGAATGTTGTCAGGGTCTGTCTGGTATGGACTTTGGATCTGCTGTCAGCACAAATAAAAAACGCCCCTGCACAAATTTGCAAAGGCGTAAATTTTAACTATATCATCCGTTGGTTTCCTGTTCGTCTTCTACCGGGCTGGAACTTAAAGTTCCAAATAATGCCTGTCCAAACACCGTTCCTGCGTCTTCCAGTTTCCAGGAAGCGCCATCGTTGATCAGTGTGAAAGTTGTTTCCACTGTTTTAGTAGCTGTATTTTCTTCAATATATTCAAGAAGCAGACTGTAGGACTTTTCATATCGTTTTTGGGCACCGTCGATAACAGCATCCACAGAGGCAAGATAGGTATCCAGCTCCTTCTGATAATTTTCCAGAATAGCATCGCTGTCAAAGGTGGTAATATTGGCTGTAACTGTGGCTGTATAGCCGGAAACAGTGGTTTCCCCAATAGAATAATCAAAGGTGGAGTGAACCTGTTTTACCAGTGCTTCTGCAAGGCTGATCTTTGCAGGGTCTTCTGTGCTGATAATGGAATCTGCATTTAAATAATTGCCCAGTTCCTCTGTGGACATATTTTTCAGGGTATTCAGATAAACTAAGAGTGTGTCTTCCGGTGATAAAATATCCGGGTCTGTGAGATCGTTCATAAGACCGCCGACAAGGTCATTTTCCAGTGTATTGGTGCGCCGGATCTCCCAACTGGTTTCGCCGTCTTTATCTGAGGCGTCTAAGGAGATGGTGCAGTTACGCTCCACAGTCTGGTAGTCATTACTCTTAAGCAGTTCATCCAGAAGCGTGTAGCGCTCTTCAAGGGAAATGGTCTGCTCCGTGGTTTCTTCAGAGGAAGCGGACTGGGAAATTTCATGCTTCAGCTGCGCCTTGGAAAAATCTTCAGCAAGCGCATGGGCATCCAGAGTGACCAGCCTGAGATTCGCCTGTGCGGATTGTTTGTCCTTGTCTACGTTAACATCCAGAATTTTATAGTCAAAATCCTGGAAAAAGAGAGAAAAGACTTCTTCAATATCAGAAGAAATAGCGATATCTTCGGGTTCACCGGGGAAAAGCTCCTGGTAGGAGATGTATTTCTGTGTGGTAACGGAATCCAGATTCTTTAGCTGATCCAGTTCCTGCTTTACTGCGTCCTCGATTTTTTTCTCCTCTTTGCTGGTACAGCCGCACAGTGAAAAAGTGCAGAGAAGCAAAAGAAGAGGAAGCAGAAATCTGACTGACTTCATACAGAGTTCTTTCCTTTCAAATTATTACGTAAAATGTTTATAAAACTTTTTTATTATACCATTTTTTTTCATAAAAGTCAAAAATGCCTAAAATTTAGACGATATTTCTAAAAAAGAGTGAATAAATTGTGAAAATTGCATTATTAGCTTAGAATACTTTTCTTTTGGGGATGAATCTGTTATTATAAACAGGGTAAATGCAGATGACAGATGTGGAGATATATCTGTTATAATTGCAAAAGATATTGAAAACCATTGAGTTATCGTATAGGAGGTAACCATGAAGAAAAAAGGTTTTGTCATCGGAGGGTTGATCATTCTTGCTGGAGCAGCTGGTGCCGGTGGCTGGTATTACTATAAAGAGAATTATGGGGATTCTGCAGCGGCTTCTGGTGAAGTTGCATATGTGACTAAGATCAGCACTCTTCTTGGAGAAGATTCCGGAGTGCTGAACCGGTTCGCAGGCGTAGTAGAACCTCAGGAGACGGTAAAGGTAAATATTGAGAACAATCGAACTGTTACCGAAGTGAAGGTGAAGGTTGGAGATGAGGTAAAGAAGGGACAGCTGCTTTTTGAATACGACCTGAGCAGTATCCAGGATAGTCTGAAGGAAGCCCAGCTGGCTCTTGATCGTCTGAAGAATGAAGCACTCAGCCTCAATACGCAGATATCCACTCTTGAGAAAGAGAAGAAGAAAGCCAATAAGAACAACCAGCTTTCTTACACCATTGAGATTGAGACCAATAAGATGAACCTGAAGAAGAACGAATATGACCAGGTGAGCAAGCAGGCAGAGATTGATAAGCTACAGGCTGCTACCACCAATACAGAAGTACGAAGCGAAATCGACGGAGTCATCCAGAAAATTGATACCAGTAAGCTGGGAAGCGATGATGGAGATACTCTGGATGACAGCATGGGAGCTGATTCCGGAAGTGATTCTTCTGATAATTCTTTTATTACCATTCTCAGTACAGGTGCTTACCGTATTAAGGGGCAGGTAAATGAGCAGAACCGGAAAACGGTTGTTCCAGGCTCCGCAGTTATTGTACGATCCAGAGTTGATGAGAATCAGATCTGGCATGGAACTATGGGGGCTGTGGACGAGCAGAATTCTACGAACAGCAGTAGCAGTAATTCCTATTTTGGAATGTCCAACAGTGATGATACTACAAATTCCAGTACCTATCCTTTCTATGTAACTCTGGATTCATCAGAGGGACTTATGTTAGGACAGCATGTATACATAGAAATGGATGAGGGACAGGAAGAGCAGAAGAAAGGTATCTGGCTGGGAGATTATTATATTGTGGATGCAGATACAGAAAACCCATATGTGTGGGCTGTAGATTCCAAGGGAAGGCTGGAGAAGCGCTCCGTTGTTCTTGGGCAGCATGATGATGATCTTTCAGAATATGAGATCGCAGATGGCCTTACAGAAGATGACAGTATTGCGTTCCCATCAGACAGCCTGGCAGAGGGAATGCGGACAAAGGATGTATCTGAGATGACAGATGAGGATCTGGAGGCTGTTGATATGGAAAGTAATCTGGATGGCAGTGAGTACTCAGACGGGGATACCATGGAGCCTATGGATGGAGACTATTCCAGTGCGGACTTTGAGACAGGTGTTTCTGATGAAAGCATGGATGCCGCCATTGATGGTGATTATACAGACTCTTCAGAAGACTTCTCAGATGAAGATTTTACAGAGGATGATTCAGAAGATTTTACTGATGAGAGCATTGATGAGCCTGGACAGTATGGTTCTGATGATACGGAGGCCGCAGGATGATACTTGAACTGAAGGGGATTTATAAAGATTACCAGCAGGGAAAAATGATTGTCCCCGTATTGAAGGACGTAAACTTTTCCATGGAAGAGGGCGAATATGTAGCCATCATGGGACCCTCCGGTTCTGGTAAATCTACATTGATGAATATAATCGGCTGTCTGGATCAGGCAACCAAGGGGACTTTTTTTCTGGATGGGCAGGACATCAGCAAATGCTCTGAGAATGAGATGTCAGATATCCGTCTGAACAAGATTGGATTTGTATTTCAGAGTTTTCATCTTCTTCCGAGGCAGTCTGCTATTTCCAATGTGGAAATGCCGCTGAACTATGCTCATGTGCCGAAGAAGGAGCGACGCGAGCGCGCTTTTGCAGCACTTGACCGGGTGGGGCTTGCAGACCGTGTGGATTTCAGACCCAATCAGCTCTCAGGGGGACAGATGCAGCGAGTTGCCATAGCCCGTGCCATTGTAAATAATCCAAGACTTCTTCTGGCTGATGAGCCTACCGGTGCACTGGACAGTAAGTCTGGCAGACAGGTTATGGAGCTTTTCCAGAAGCTGAATGATGAAGGTGTTTCTGTTCTTATGATCACTCATGATCCGGATATTGCAGCACATGCCAAGCGGGTAGTTATGATCCGTGACGGTGAGCTTCAGGAAAAGAGGTGATCCTATGGGAAAAGCGAAGAAAATTATAATAGGTGTGGTAGTCACAGCCCTTGTAGGAACCGGTATTGGCGGCGGACTAATGTATGTACGGAAGGGAAGCCAGAAGGAAGTGCTGGTGGCAAGCGTCAGTGATCTGGCAGGTGAAAGATATGATTCTGATGCTACATTGAGTGGAACTATATATGCCAATGCAACACAGAGGATTTCCGTAGAGAAAGACATGATCATCAAGGAAGTTTATGTGAGCAAAGGGGATGAGGTAAAGCCGGGAGACAAGCTGATATCCTTTGATATGACGCTTGTGGAAATGGAACTGAATATTGCCAAGCTGAAGCTTCAGAAGCAGCAGCAGGATCTTGCTGCTGCAAAGAAAAGACTTGCCAGCCTGCAAAATGGCGGACCGATTCTTGATTCCGATTCTTCCTCCGCAGACAATCTGATTGATTCAGGAAAGGATTCTACAGAAGATGACAGCTCAGATTCTATGGGAGATGATGAACTGTCTTCCGCAGTAACTGCTTCTGATCATTATCTGGCAGCTGTTTTGCAGCCAATGCTTCTGGCTGCTGTGACAGATGGATTTGCAGACGCTCAGGCAGTTGGAAATGAAGAAATTACTTCTGCAGATACCCAGGAAGTGGGAAGCGAAGATATTGGTTCTGCAGATGAAATGACAAGCGGTGACACAGGAGATCTTTCTGCTGATACAGAAGCTGATTCCGGAGATGATTCTGAAGACGATTCAGAGTATAGCACCGGCGATCCGGGTACTGCTTCCGGATTTTATGATGAACCTTCCAGTGATGGGTTTAGCAGTGATATTTCAGACACGAATCAGGGAGGATTTTCAGATGGAAGCAATTCTGGTTCCTCACAGAATAATGCTACCATTGGAAATGACGGATTTGTAGATGGAGAGGAACCTTTTTACCTGACTTTGGATTATGATACAGAACCTTACCAAGGAACAGGAACCGAAGAAGATCCTTATCTGTATCTTTGTTCCAGTGCAAAAGGCAAGGTAAATGTAACCGGGGCTTTTCTGAACAAGATGGCTGGCTATAATGCTGACGGAACCATTCTTCTTCATCCGGGCGGATACTGGTATCTGCTGGAATTCCATCAGAAGGATACCATTGCTGATTATACCAACAGAAAAGGATCCTGTACCGGATACTATCTGGTCGATGGAAATATGCTCAGCAATCCGGTTGACCGTTTTGCGGAAATGGATTTTACCCTTGACGGGGCTATGCAGTATGATAATGGAGATGACGAGCCGGATATTCCTGGTGATGGAGGCAGTGGTGGCGGAAGCTCTTCCCTGTCCCGTTCAGAGGCCATTAAGATCCAGAAGAACCGGATTGCCAGTCTGGAACTGGATGTGCAGGAGAGTGAGATCAGTATCAGTAAGCTTCAGAAGAAAGCTGACAGACAGATGATCACCAGTAAGCTGGATGGTATTGTAACCACTGTGGGAGATGCAGCTACAGGTACCAATTCAGAATCTGATTCCTTTATGATCGTTAAGAGCAAAGACGGCTATTACGTACAGGGAACTGTAGGGGAACTTATGCTTGACCAGGTGAAGGAAGGCACAATTTTGAACTGCAATTCTTATGGTGAGAATGGATATATGAATTTTGAGGCTGAGGTGATCCAGGTTTCCGATTATGCAGTTGATGGAGACAGCTCCTATTATTACTATGGAGACAGCAATCCAAATGTTTCTTCTTATAATTTTACTGCCAAGATCACAGATGACACCGTGCAGGTAAGTGTTGGAGACTGGGTGGATATCCAGCTGGAACAGCAGGCGCAGAGTACTGACGGCATTGTTCTTTCCAAGGCTTTTGTCCGAACGGAAGACGGCGTAAGCTATGTGTATAAGGATGACAATGGTGTGCTGAAGAAACAGATCGTTAAGGTAAAAGAGAATGTAAACGGTGGTGCTTATGTATTGGTAAGCGGCGGTTTGTCCATGGATGACAAGATTGCATTCCCTTATTCGAAATCCATCAAAGAAGGTATGAAGACAAAGGAAGGATCGCTGGATACGTTTATGGGATATGATTCCACATCATATGGCGGTCTTGGTTAAGGAGGGATTTCATGTTTGAAAATATACGTCTGGCATTCCAGGGAATCTGGTCACACAAGATGAGATCTTTCCTCACAATGCTGGGTATTATTATCGGTATTGCATCTATTATTGCTATTGTTTCCACGATTAAGGGAACGAGTGAGCAGATTAAGGATAACCTGATCGGTTCTGGAAATAACACGGTAAATGTAACTTTGTCACAGGGAGACAGTGCTTACAGTGTGGATTATTATGATGGCAGTTCTTCCGGCTCTACACCGATCCTAAGTCAGAGCCTGAAGGATGAAGTATTAAAAACAGATCATGTGGAGAATGCAACATTTTTCTACAGCAGAACAGATTACAACAGCAGTGTTTACTATGAGAACAGCAGTTTTTCCGGCGGCAAGGTCTATGGTATTGATACCAATTATCTGAATACCTGCGGTTATCAGGTTCGTTCCGGAAGGGGATTTGTACAGGCTGACTATGATAATTTCCGCAAGGTGGCACTGGTGGACAGCTATGCTGCTGATACCATGTTTCCGGGAGCGAATCCGGTGGGAAAAATCATTGAGATCGGTTCTGAACCCTATACAGTTGTAGGAGTTGTACGCCAGTCGGCTGACAGCCTGCCCAACATGGATACACCGAGTGATTTCGACAGCTATTATGAAAATGTAATTGGAACCGTAATGATTCCAAATAAATGCTGGCCGATTTCTTACAAATTTGATGAGCCTGAGAATGCGATCGTCAAAGTAGACAGCACGGACAACATGAGTGAAACAGGTTCAGCTGTGGCGAAAATCCTGAATAAATCTATCAGCAGCACTGGCAGTGGAAGCAGCGGCTTCAAGTATAAAGCAGATGATGTTATGCAGCGGGTAAAGGATCTTCAGGATTTAAGTGAGAGCACCAACTCCCAGCTGATCTGGATCGCAAGTATTTCTCTTCTGGTTGGAGGTATTGGTGTTATGAATATCATGCTGGTATCTGTAACCGAGCGTACCAAGGAGATTGGTCTGAAGAAGGCAATTGGTGCCAGAAAGAAGGTGATTCTGGGACAGTTCCTGACGGAGGCAGCAGTACTTACCAGTGTTGGAGGTATTATCGGAGTTGTTCTTGGAATCGGACTTTCAAAAGTAGTATCCAAGGTGGCAGGCTCACCTACAGCCATCAGCGTTCCGGCGATTATAGGCTCTGTAGTATTCTCTATGCTGATCGGTATCATCTTTGGTCTGCTTCCTTCTGTTAAGGCGGCCAACCTGAATCCGATTGATGCACTTAGAAGTGAGTAATGGTTAATATTTTGCAATAAATGTTAATATTGTTATAAAAACGAACGGCTGAAAGCATAAATTAGATGATTTGTGTTAACGACCGTTCTTTTTATGAGTCAATTCATGTGTCCAAGTATGTTTTTTTGTTATTTGGGTAAAGTGGAGTGTGCAGATTGTGGAAATGCTTTTAGGACAGGCTATAGACAATGTTATGTTTCGTCGGTTATAATTTTGCAAAATATAAGGGGAAACATGATATACTTGTTTAGAGATTACATAGAGATTCCTTTGGTAGGATTATTGCATACCACTGGAAGGAGAATTTTAATATGCAAAAATATAAAAAATGGAAACAAGTTCTGTCTGTTTCTACAGCAGTATGTCTATGCATTGTGGGAGCAGGAAGCCTGATGGGCTGCGGCAGTACTGACAGAGGGAAGGACAAGGCAGATTCTGTGGAATCCAAAGCAATGGGACGGTATCTGGAGAATGAACTGGCCGTGCCGGAAGGCTGTATGGAGATTGTGGATTTGCAGGTTATGAAAGAGGGAAGCCTGAAAATGCTTGCAAGAAACAGTGATTACGAATTGATGCTCTACCAGTCCTCTGACAAGGGCAAGACCTGGGCGGATGGGAAGGCGGTTGCCGATCTTTTCGGGGTGGAAGGGGAATCCATTTATAAAGCAGCGCTTGGGAGAGACGGAAGTATTCTGATCGGCGTGTATATAGAATCTGAAGATGAGAACAGCATGGGAAGTATGGAATATTATTATTGTCCGACTGACGGTAAAGGAAAGAAGGTTGAAATTGGAGAAGCTTTGGATGAAACCATGGCCTGGAGTATAGATATCGGGGAAAATGGCAATCTGTTTTTGCAGATTTCAGGAAATGGAATCAGGGAAATCAATCCTGTTGACGGGGCAGTGGTTCATGAGTATGAGAAGGGAAAAACCACAGATTATATGTGTGTGACTTCTGAGTATCTGATCGTGATTACAGATGGAGATGTGCATTATTATGATGTGGCTTCAGGTAAGCCTGCCGATGGAGGTGATGCACTGACTGCCCAGCTGAAAAAGACTCCTGCAAATCTGGAATTTGGAAATTCCTCCGGTACTGCTTTGCTGTTTTTGGATGGCGATGAGAAAAACACCGTATTCTATGTGGATCAGACTGGTTTATACCGCTATGCATTTGGCGGCAATGTAATTGAGCAGGTAATTGATGGAAGCCTGAATTCCATAAGCTCTTCAAATAAGGCATTTAACTGTATGGCAATGGATTCGGAAGGAGTGTTTTACATTGGGGAAATTGATTACAATTCCGGTTTAAATTGCGGAAGGCTGGTTTCTTATAAGTATTCTGCAGATACTCCAACTGTACCGGATACAGAGCTCACCATATATTCCCTGGAAGAGAATTCCGGTATTCGACAGGCAGTTGTTATGTTTCAGAAGAAATATCCGGATATTTATCTCACACTGGAAACCGGAATGTCCGGAAACGATGGTGTAACACGCACGGATGCGTTAAAAACACTGAATACGGAGATTATGGCAGGAAAAGGACCGGATATTCTGATTCTGGACGGAATTTCTTCCGAAACCTATGCAGAACAGGGAATGCTGGAGGATTTAAGTGGAATTCTGAAAGAGGCAGGATTACTGGACAACATAGAAAGTGCTTATACAAAAGAGGATGGAAGTATCTATGAGATGCCAGTGAAATTTGGAATTCCCATGATAGAGGGAAACAAGGAGGATGTGCAGGAAGTGACAGACCTGGCTTCTCTTGCTGATGTGCTCACGAAGCACAAGGATGAATATGGACTGACCTCGGAAAGCATCTATAAGCTGCCCTTACTTTATTCCATGTATCCACAGGCACTTCTGGAAAAACTGGCAGACAACAGTTCCGCAGCATGGATGAAAAAGGATGGAACTCTGGATGAAGAAAAGATAAAGGTATTTCTGGAACAGTCCGAAAGGATTTATCAGGCTGGAAAGGATGCTATGGATGAATTAAAGGCTGCGTATCCACAGGCTTTTGATGACAGTGGACAGCCAGTATATGAAAGAGCAGGCAGTATTTCTGGAGAAACTGCTGTGCTGCTTTCCCATAACTGTATATTTGCGTTGGGTGATATTTTTTCGCCTTTGGATTTTGCATTTGTAAATTCTATGGAAGAGATAGATACTTCCTTGTCCTATGCACTTTGGAATGGGCAGATGGCAAATTGTTTCATTCCGGTCAGCCGAATCGGAATCAGTTCCAGAGCTTCCCAGAAAGCTGCTGCTGAGAAATTCGTGGAATATTTATTTTCTGAGGAAGGACAGATGCTTTCCAGAGAAGATGGTTTCCCTGTAGTGGAAGCTGTTTACAATGGAGAGGACTACTGGAATCAGGGAGAGGCTGGAAACGTGTTAGTTACTGGCGGCAGCAGTAACAGCGAGAACGGTCAGGAATTAGTATACAGTATAAAAGTTCCGTCCGCTGATAAGGTGAATGAATTAAAACAGCTTGGAAAAATGCTTACAACTCCGGTTTTGGATAATACAATCATTACCAGTGCTGTCTGTGAAAACGGAGTGCGTTACCTGAATGGGGAAATCAGCCTTGATGAGGCGGTAAATGCAGTCATGCAGCAGGTGAACCTGTATCTGGCAGAATAGAAGGAGTAAGAGATGTTTAAAAAGCTTCACAGGCAAATGACCATATTTGCATCACTGATCACAAGCGGAATACTGATCTTGATGGCAGTTTCCTGTCTTGTGATCTCCGAGAGGGGGCTTACCCATAATACTTACGAGAGATTTTTAAATAATGGAAATTCCTGTGTGGCTTATCTGGAAAATCAGACTGTGCTTTCTCACAAGTGGATACTGGAAGCAAAGCAGGAATACAAAGTGGAATTTCGCATTCGGAATAACGGAAAAAAGCTGTATTTTGATAAGCTGGATACAGAAAGCCAAAATCAGGATAAAAAGGAAGAGGATCTGAGCTCTGTAGAAAATATGCTGACAGAGGCTGCCAGAATTTCCCGGGAAGAGCAGGGGCTTGATGTGGACTATATGGGAAGCCTCTCTCTTTCCAAAACGGTTTATTTTGAAACTTCAGATTTTTATGCCTGTACAGCCTTGATTCCTAAGGGAAGCGGCGTGTTAAGCCTGGTGTTGGTATATCCTCTTGATGGGTTGAAAACACAGATCTTTCATCAAAGAGTCTGGTTTGGAGGTATGGTGCTGCTTGCAGTTCTGGCTTTGGTTACATTTTCCTGGTTTTTTACAGGAAAAATGCTTCGCCCTCTGGAAGAGAATCAAAGGAAACAAACCCAGTTTATTGCTTCGGCATCCCATGAACTGAGATCTCCGCTGGCTGTGATATTGTCAAGTGTACAGGCAATGGAATCTGACTGGGAAAATGCCGGCAGATTTTTGAAAACCATAAAAAGTGAGGGAGACAGGATGTCCCGGCTTATCGGGGATATGCTTTCTCTTGCAAATGCTGACAATAAATCCTGGAGTATTATGAAGACAGATTGTGAGCTTGATACCTTGCTTCTGGATACATATGAGAAATACCAGCCTATTCTGCATGGGAAAAAGATTTCCCTGAAAGTAGTTCTGCCAGAGGAGCCTCTTTCTATCTGTAAGTGTGACAGTGCCAGAATCAGTCAGGTACTGGAAATCCTTTTGGATAACGGGGCAAGCTATGTGTCGGTCGGTGGCAGGATGGAAATGGGAGTAAAAGAAAATGAAAAATATTTTCAGCTTTATGTACAGGATAATGGTCCGGGAATTTCGGATGAGAATAAGGAGGCTGTATTCCGAAGATTTTACAGGGCTGATCCGGCCAGAAAGGAGAAACAGCATTTTGGACTTGGACTTTGCATTGCCAGGGAAATTGTGACGTTACATAAAGGGAGTATCCGTATTCTGGATACTCCGGGTGGCGGAAGTACATTTGTGATAAGATTACCGAAATAAAATGAGATTTCTGTTTACTGGCAGACCTCCAACTGATAACCTATCCCGCGTATGGTTTTGAGAACCAGTGTGCTTTCCACAGATTTCAGGCGGCGACGGAGAAAATGTATGTAGTTGTCAAGATTTCCTTCTTCTACGTCGGATTCCATGCCCCATACGCGGGAGAGAAGAAGGTTTCTGGGAAGAACCTGACCGGGATTTCGGAGAAATACTTCCAGAAGAGCACTTTCGCGGCCGGAAAGAGTGCATTCTTTTGCACCCTTGGTAAGGCGCCCGCATTCAGGATCAAAAGCAATATCTCCCAGCTTCAGAAGATTTAAGTCACCCCATTTTCCGGGACGGCGCATAATGCTGTGGATTCTTGCAAGAAGCTCTTCAAAGGCGAAGGGCTTTACCATGTAATCATCTGCTCCGCAGTTCAATCCGTTGACTTTGTCCTGTAATTCGCCAAGTGCCGTAAGGAAAATAACAGGGGTTGAGATGTTGGACTGTCTGGCTTCTTTCAAAACCTGGGTTCCATCCATGGAAGGAAGCATGCGGTCCAGAAGTACCAGATCATACATATTTTCCTGCATATAGTAAAGACCTTCCGCACCATCCAGACATATATCTACCGTGAAATTTTCTTTTTCAAGTGCAAGCTTTGTAAGCTGCGCCAGATCTTTGTCATCTTCTATTATTAAGATTCTCATAAGAAACTCCTCTTCTTATAATCTGTTATCCATTATATACGCAAATCTCTAAAATTTCTCTAATTAATTTTAAAGCCTGTTTGAAAACCGGACAAAATCTCCCACAAATTGTGGCGCACATCTTGCAGAAAGCCTTTTTCAAACACGCTTTAGAGAAAGAATAGAGATTTCTTTGCTATTTTTATAATGCTGAATGAAAGATAGAAAAGAGGAAATTTTTTGAAAAGAAAACATGCCCTGAAAGGGATTTTATTTATTCTCCCTAGCTTTGCAGGAGTCTGTGTATTCTGGCTGCTTCCTTATGTGGATGTGATCCGCAGATCTTTTTTGGGAGCTGTAAATGGAGTGTTTACTGGATTTATGAATTATCAGATGATATTTTCCAATCAGGCATTTCTTCTTGCCGGGAAAAATACCTTGCGGTTTTTCGGAATCTGTATTCCGTTACTGGTGGTTTTGTCACTGGCAGCTGCTGTCCTGCTAAATGGACTTGGGAAAAATCAGAAGCAGCTGATGAAAACCGCATTTCTGCTTCCAATGGCCATTCCAGTTGCTTCTGTGGCAATTTTATGGAAAGTACTCTTTAATGGACAGGGGCTTTTGAACCATTTTCTGGAAATGTTGTCGTTGAAAAGTATAGACTGGTTGAATACAAAGGCTACCTTCTGGGTGCTGGTGATCAGTTATATTTGGCGAAATTTAGGGTATGACATTGTACTGTGGCTGGCAGGCCTTTCCACAATTCCGGAATCTCTTTATGAGGCAGCAAAGGTGGATGGAGCAGGTGCCTGGAAATGCTTTACCAGGATTACCTGTCCCAATCTTTTACCCTCTCTTTTTACCATTGTAGTTCTGTCGCTGCTGAACGGCTTTAAAGTATTCCGGGAGGCTTATCTGGTCGCAGGAGATTATCCACAGGAGAACATGTATCTTCTGCAGCATCTGTTCAATAACTGGTACAGAGACCTGGCCATGGATAAGATGGCGGCTGCGGCAGTTGTTACTGGAATTGCGATCATGGTTCTGGTACTTTTACTGCAAAAAGCATGGGAAAGAGAGGATTAAGATGTGAAAAAGATAACTTGTTTTTTTCTTGTACTTTTAGCTTTGGTCTTTATATTTCCTGTTTTATTTCTGGTAGTTGGTTCTCTTATGGGAAAAAATGAGCTTACAGATCTGCTGTTTCCAGTGCTGCAGGAGGGGGCGAAAGGATATGCTTCCTGGAAGCTGTTTCCGGAATATCCGACTCTGAAACATTATGTGGAAGTACTGCTGGATTCACCGGAATTTTTCGTAATGTTCTGGAACTCGGTGAAGATTACGGCTGGTGCCCTCGCTGGCGGGCTTCTGGTTGGAATGCCTGCTGCATGGGGATTTGCCAAATTTGATTTTCCAGGGAAAAATATATTGTTTACTTTGTATATTGCACTGATGATGATGCCGTTTCAGGTTATGCTTCTTGGCAATTATCTGGTGTTGGATAAAATTGGGCTTCTTGACTCGCTTTTGGGGATTATTTTCCCGGCGTTTTTTTCTACATTCCCCATATTTATTATGTACCGCTTTTTCAAAGGGATTCCTCTGGCGTTTCTGGAAGCGGCAAGACTTGACGGTGCAGGTGAGCTTAAACTGTTTTTTATAGTTGCCATCCCCTTGGGCTCACCTGGCGTCATTTCTGCCATTGTTCTGGGCTTTCTGGAATACTGGAATCTGATCGAACAGCCGATGGCATTTTTGAAAACAAAAGAATTGTGGCCGTTGTCTTTGTACCTGCCTAATATTGAGTTGGAGCAGGCAGGGTTTGCATTTGCGGCCTCTGTGGTGGCGCTGGCCCCGGCAGTTCTGGTATTTTTGTCCGGACAGGACTACCTGGAGCAGGGAATTGTCTCTACGGCGGTAAAGGAATAAAAAGAGAAACAACTGGAAAGTGACGATAAAAAACGACAGTTTGATAAAATATATTGTCAATGGAATTTAAAAGAAATAGTTAGAATGTAGAGTGTTTTACAAATATGTTCAGGAACAGAATGGGAGTTTGACATGAAGAAAAAATTAATTCAGGCAACTTGCCTGTTTTTTGTAATGATGCTGATTTTTACCATATTGTCAAGAGTTTCGGATTCTGTAAATGTGATACAGATCCAGACTAAGAACCCGGCAAATCAGATGATCACTCATGAGGTGAAAGGTTCTGGAAAAGTGGAGGGCAGTCAGGAAGTGGCGGTGTTTGTACTGGAAAATCTGCAGGTGGAGCAGGTGATGGTACATGCAGGGCAGACTGTGAAAAAAGGGGATATTTTATTGAAGCTATTCCAGAACAGCATTCAGGCGGCTTTGAAGAATCTGGACGATAAAATAAAAACTCTGGAAGGGCAGGCAAAGGATCTGGAAAGCCAGAAAAAGGTGAACAGCCAGAAGCGTGCAGCGGAACAGGCATGGGCTGGAAATTCTTATGATCTGGCTGTGCAAAGCGGAAATGTTTCCGTGGATAATGCAAGGGCGGAAGTTCAGATAGCCCAACAGCGGCTTGACGAATTTTACAGGGAAAAGGAAGCAAAGACTTCCGGGGATGATTTAAGTGGCTTCACAGATGGAGAGGAAGGGTTTAATGATGGTGAGATCACTGTAACACAGGAGGATGATTCCGCCACAGAAACTGCCCTTCAGGATGATCTGCGAGCCAGACAGGAAGCATTAAATGAAGTGATCGCGGGAAGAAACCAGACTCTGGCAAGTGCCGGAAAAGCGGTGTCCGATGCCAGTACGCCGGAGGCTTCAGACAGTACTTTGGAGAACGTACAAAGAGAATTGGAAAATGCCAGAGCAGATATGGAAAAGGTTACAGTGCTTCAAAGTACAGAGGGAGTGATTTCGTCTCCTTCTGACGGTGTGATCAAAAGTCTGTCCGTGCAAACCGGAGACCTTACAGGACAGACTGCAGCAGTAGTTTTATATTCAGCCGATGGTGCTCTTCGAATGACTGGTACCATCTCAAAAGAAGATATAAAATATGTGTCTGCCGGTGCAGACGTGAAAATCACAGACAATAACAATAATGATATTTCTGGTGCAACAGTGGAAAATATAACAGAAAATAAGGAGGATAATGATATTCGCGACCTGTCCATCATAATACCGGCGGACAGTCTGTCCATCGGTCAGAGCGGAGATTTTTCCATATCAAAAGATGCTGGGCCTTATTCCTGCTGCGTTCCGCTTTCAGCGCTGTACCAGGAGAATGGGAAGGTCTATGTGTATGTTACAGACACAGAAAATACAGTGCTTGGAACGGTAATGGTTGCAAGAAAAGTGGAAGTTACTGTGCAGGATAAAAACCAGACAACTGCTGCATTGGGTGAGGGAAGCCTTTCTACGGATCAGGCTGTGATCGTCCAGGCAGACAGGGAACTGAAGGATGGAAGCAGGGTGAGGATTTCTGAAAATTAGCATGGAAAGTAAAAAGAAGAATTATTTTTTAAAATATATGAGAATAATTATGACAGCATTGCTGGCCTCCTTTTTATTTTATTCTGGAATGAAAGATTATGTGAAGGTGGGAAAAACAGACACAGCGGTGGTTGAACTGTATGGAGATTATCCTGCAGTAAACCTGGCGAAGCAGATCTGGGAAAATTATCAAAGTAGTGATGAGATTACAGATTTTTGTTTTGTGTGGAATGGAGGCGTTCAGGTGGTTACGAATCCAGAGGATTTCAGACAGACAAATGCCCGGGTGACAGGCATTGTGGGAATGGCTGCTTTGTATGACCGACAGGCTGCTTTATTAGAAGAGAATGATGAAACCGGATGCGTGATCGATAAAGATACAGCCCTGGAGCTTTTCGGCAGTGAAAATTGTGCGGGAAGTCAGTTGACTGTGGGAGAGCAGATTTACGAAGTGCGGGGTGTGGTATCCTGGAATCAGCATACGATGCTTATCCGTCCGTCACAAAAAAATCAGGTTTGTACTCAGGTTCTGATCAGAGGGAAAAAAGGTCAGAATCTGGAGGGTGCTGCATCTGATTTTCTCGTGGGAAACGGACTATCCGGAATATTAGTGGATGACAGCTGGCTGGAAGTGATTTTGCCCTGGTTTCCAGTGGCTTTTCTTGTAATGCTTATAATAACTGTTTCCAGGTGGCTGTATGAGATGGAGCACGAAATCTGGGAAAATGGAATTCAAAGAAATAGAGAAAAGAAAATTGATTTTAGAAAATGCAGTTGCTTTGTTATTAGAATTTTACTGTGGGGAATCGGCCTTTTTTTTTGCGTAAGGCTTTTATCCCATATTCCCCAGAGCTGGCTGCCGGACAAATGGTCAGATTTTTCTTTCTGGCCTGCGAAGATCCGGAAAACAATGGAAGCTTTCCGCTGGTACATCATGTTCCCGAAAACTATGGCGCAGGCGGAGCGGCTGATGAGCGGAATTGGCTGTATTATAAAATGTGGGGCAGCAGCACTGCTTATAGGGGCGGTGTAGGCTGTCTTTTTTTCTTTTTTGCCAAAAGAATTTTATAGATGAAGAAATATTTTGGTACATTTTTTTCGAGACTTTTCTTTAAAGTGTTTGCCAGACTGGAGCGCAGGTATTATAATAGACTTTAAGACCCTGAATAGGGAAAGAAGATTTACAGTCGCTGTTTACTGGGAAAAAAAGAACCAGCTGCCAGAAGAAAAGGCAGGACGGCGGCAAGTTTGTTACTGTTCATTGGTAAGGTTCGCGAAGCCTGTTGCTGTGAACGAAGTGAACAGGAACATGAGTTTTTATGAGATAAGGAGAGATTGAATGAGTAAGATTGCCATTGTAACGGACAGTAACAGCGGCATTACACAGGAGGAAGGACGCAGACTTGGAGTGTCTGTTATTCCTATGCCTTTTTTTATTAATGAGAAAATGTACCTGGAGGGAATTACCCTGAGCCAGGATGAATTTTATCAGTGGCTGAAGTCGGATGCTTCTATTTCCACTTCCCAGCCAAGCCCGGGAGAGACTATGGGATTATGGGACAACCTTCTGAAAGAGTATGATGAGATTGTACAGATCCCCATGTCAAGTGGTCTCAGCGCTACCTGTGCTACTGCAATGGGACTTGCCCAGGAGTATGAGGGCAGAGTGTACGTGGTAGATAATCAGAGAATTTCCGTAACCCAGCGTCAATCTGTGGTGGACGCGATTGCCCTTCGGGATGCAGGTAAAAGCGGAGCTGAAATTAAGAAGATCCTGGAAGAAGAGAAATTTAATTCCAGTATTTATATTACCTTGGAAACCCTGAAATATCTGAAAAAGGGCGGCAGGATCACACCTGCTGCAGCTGCAATCGGTACCGTTTTGAATCTGAAGCCGGTGCTGCAGCTCCAGGGTGAGAAGCTGGATGCTTTTGCCAAGGTAAGAGGCAAGAAGCAGGCCAGACGTACTATGCTGAAGGCTATGAAGGCAGATTTTGAGGGACGCTTTGCACCGTTTGTCCAGAATGGAGAAATGTGTCTTCAGGCTGCTTACACAGGTAATCCGGAAGAGGCAGAAGAGTGGAAGCAGGAGATGCAGGAAACCTTTCCTGGTATGGAAATCCATATGGATCCGCTGTCACTTAGTGTGGCATGCCATATTGGATATGGTTCTCTTGCAATCGCATGTTCTAAGAAAGTGACTGCATAGAAGCTAAGAAATGGCTATAGTTTATAAACATTAGTTTTGGATGTCACATATAGATAGTAATTGAAAAGAATTGATTTTTTTAGAAAAGATTCCGAAATAGAATATATATTTTCGGAACGAATTCAGAAGAAAACAGAAGTATTCTCTCTGAGAAGAAAATTTAGGAGGATTTATGAAAAAACTTACAGACTACATGGCAGAAGAGCTTTCTGCAGCATTTGAAAAAGCAGGATACGATTCATCCTACGGTAAAGTAGGCGTTTCCAACCGTCCTGATCTTTGCGAATACCAGTGCAATGGTGCCATGGCGGGAGCTAAGGCTTATAAGAAAGCACCATTTATGATCGCAGATGACGTAGTGGGCAATCTGGCAGATTCCAAAGTATTTTCCATGAAAGAAATGGTAAAGCCCGGATTTATCAACCTGAAAGTCAGCGAAGAGTTTCTTGCAGATTATCTGAAAGAGATGGAGAAGGATGAGAAGCTTGGTGCAGACACAGCCAAAGAGCCGAAGACCATCGTAATCGATTACGGCGGACCGAATGTTGCCAAACCTCTTCATGTAGGTCATCTCCGTTCTGCAATTATTGGTGAAAGTATTAAGAGAATCGGTCGTTTCGTAGGCCATAAGGTGATCGGTGATGTTCATCTTGGTGACTGGGGACTTCAGATGGGACTGATCATTACAGAGCTGAAGCACAGACAGCCGGAGCTTGTATATTTTGATGACAGCTATACAGGTGAATATCCTGCAGAGGCACCTTTTACTATCAGTGAGCTTGAGGAGATTTATCCATGTGCAAGCGGCAAATCCAAGGAGGATGAGGCATACCGTCAGGAAGCACTGGAGGCAACTCATCTTCTTCAGCAGGGTAAGCCGGGGTACATGGCTCTCTGGAACCACATTATGAGTGTTTCTGTTACAGACCTTAAGAGAAACTATGCGAATTTGAACGTATCCTTTGATCTGTGGAAAAAAGAGTCTGATGCGCAGCCTTACATTCCGGACATGGTAGAGATGATGAAGGAAAAAGGCTTTGCATATGAGGATCAGGGAGCGCTTGTTGTAGACGTTAAAGAGGAGACCGATACCAAGGAAATCCCGCCATGTATGCTTCTGAAATCAGATGGAGCATCTCTTTATACTACTACAGACCTTGCCACAATTGTAGAGCGTATGAAGCTGTTCCAGCCAGATGAGATCCTTTACGTTGTTGACAAACGTCAGGAGCTTCATTTTATCCAGGTCTTCCGCTGCGCAAGAAAGACCGGTCTTGTGAAAGAAGATACAAGGCTTTCCTTCCTTGGCTTCGGTACTATGAATGGAAAAGATGGCAAACCGTTTAAAACAAGAGAGGGCGGTGTTATGCGCCTTGAGAACCTGATTGCCGATATTGATGAGGAAATGTTCACAAAGATCGTAGAGAACAGAAGTGTCCGTGATAAAGATGCAAGAGATACTGCTAAGATTGTAGGTCTGGCAGCAATTAAATATGGCGATCTTTCCAATCAGGCTACCAAGGATTATATTTTTGATGTAGACCGCTTCACCTCTTTCGAGGGAAATACAGGTCCGTACATCCTTTATACAATCGTTCGTATCAAATCCATCCTGAACCGTTATGTGGAAGCAGGCGGAAATCTTGAAGCAGGTGAGATCCTTCCGGCATCTAACGGCAGCGAGAAGAACCTGATGCTTCAGCTCAGTGGATTTGGAAGTATGATCGAGAGTGCATTTGAGGAAAAAGCTCCGCATAAAATCTGTGCATATATTTATGAGGTTTCCAATGCATTCAACAGCTTTTATCATGAGACCAAGATCCTCAGTGAAGAGAATCAGGCGCAGAAGGAATCCTATATCCGTCTTCTGCAGCTGACCAAGAGAGTGCTTGAGACAAGTATTGATCTTCTTGGATTCGAGGCACCGGATAAGATGTAATAAAATAATAAGCAGATTATGAGGGCATGGTCTGTGGTATGGAGCTGCGGCACTTTCTGGAAAAGCTGGAAGTGAGCGGCTCCTTTTTTCTTTACGCAAGCGACGTGACCAGGTTCATGCCTGCATGAGACGCTGACGGCTGCTGCGATAAGAGGTAAAGCTTACATAGTGTGTTTTGTCTCATTTTTGTATCGTTATGCTTTAAGGCAGAAAGGAAATGTCAGATGAAAGCGAAACATCATACAAATTTTCTGCCGGACAGGGTGTTTTCCTATTTTCAGAAAGAATGGAAAGTGCTTCTGGCAGTGACTATATCCGGTTTGATCTATAATATCGGCCTTCTGGCAGGTCCCTGGTTTGAGGGGAAAATGACCGGCTGCCTGGTGGATATCCTGAAAGGGGCTGACCAGTTTTCAGATATGCTGGTTCTGGTGCTGGGCTATGTGACCGCCATTGCAATTGTCCAGACTGCCAGATATATCAAGAGGTTTTATGTGCGGCGTTTTGCCAACAATGTAAATCGCAGAATGAAAGAAATCCTGTATGCCAGTCTGGTGCGGAAAAGTCGTGCAAGCCTTCGGGAAGAGGGGGAGGGAAGCATTATGACCAAGGCAATACTGGATGTGGATGACTGCGTAGAGGGAATGCGCAAATTCACTACGGAGATTTTTGATACAGGAGTTGCCCTGGCTGCTTATGCAGGAATGCTTTTGTGGTATGATTTCAGGCTTGCCTTGCTTTGCATGATTTTCCCGCCGGTTTCTTATATGACGGCGGAAAAAATGAAAAAAATGATCCAGATAACCGGAACTGCATACAAAGAGCAGTCTGGACATTTAAGTACAGCGACTCTGGATCGGGCGGAAAATGCTGTTACATACCGTGTTTTTGGATGTGAAGAGGATCGCCGCAAGGCATATGAAGAAAATCTTACCGCTTATGAAAAGTCAGCAGTAAAAGCGAATATCTGGAATTCCATCATGCCGCCTTTGTACCGGATCATTTCCATGACCGGGGTACTGTTTATCCTGTATTTTGGACAGAAAAATGTTCTGGGAACAGGCTGGAGCACATGGACGATTGCATCTTTTACTACTTTCCTGGCATGTTTTGTGAAGCTGTCCGTGAAGTCATCCAGTGCAGCGAAGCTGTTTAATGCAGTGCACAAGGCGCAGATTTCCTGGAAGCGTATTAAGCCGCTTTTGACAAAGCAGGAAGAAATTCCAAAGAGTGAGAAAAATGTGTCTGGAATTCTGGAAAATGGGAAAGTGGAAAAGATCGAAAATGTGTCTGCTAAACATGCAGAAGAAACATTGTCGCAGAAGGAACTATCTCAGCTAGAGATAGCCCAGTCAGAAATTCGTTACAGGAACGTAAAACAATTGCAGGTCCGTCATCTGAATTTTGCTTATCCGGATGGGAAACAGATTCTGAAGGATATTTCCTTCAAGGCTGAAAAAGGGCAGATAATCGGAATTACCGGACCAGTGGCCTGCGGAAAGTCTACTTTGGGAAAAGTATTTTTGTGCGAGTATCCATATGAAGGTCAGATTCTTGTGGATGGCAAAGAGCTTCAGAATATGCCCCAATCCTGGCAGACGAATATCATAGGCTATCTTGGTCATGATCCGGAGCTGTTTAACGACAGCGTGGAAAACAATGTGCTTATGGGTGAACAGAAAAAGACAGAGGATTTCCTGAAAATGGTTTGCATGGCAGAAGAAGTAAATGAGATGGATGATGGTTTACAGACTCTGGTAGGAAATGGTGGCGTACGTCTTTCGGGCGGACAGGGAAAACGTCTGGCTCTTGCAAGAACTCTTTGCCACAAAAAGCCAGTTCTGGTTCTGGATGATCCTTTTTCGGCTTTGGATAAGAGCACCGAGAGACAGATTTTTGCCAATTTGAAAGCACAGGCGAAAGAGAATATTGTGCTGCTGATTTCCCACCGTCTGTATCTGTTTCCGCAGATGAATCAGATCATCTGGATGGAAGATGGAAAAACAGTGGTGGGTACGCATGAAGAATTACTTGTGAAGGTACCGGAGTATAAGAAATTATTTACTGAGGAAGGAGGTGCAGAGAGTGAAGACAGACAGAAATAAGAACAACGTGAAATCAGAAGAAAATATGATTTTGGAAAAGAGCAGAAGGTCAGATGCAAATGTTTTTCCGGTAGAAAACAAGGGAAAAGGGAAAATTGCAAAAGCGAAAAAAAGACAGGTAAAAGGTGTGATCTGGAAAACAGTTCTGCAGCAGAAATGGCTGTCTATGGGTATTGTCTTTGCTGTAGCAGGCGCAGTGGTAACGGCTCTTATCCCGCCGCTGATCCTGGCAAAAATCGTAGATACAGTCACAGCGGGAAAAGCCGTGACATTCTGGGTGATTTTCCTTTATTTTGCAATGCTTGCACTTACCGGATTCATGGAATCTGCCAGGGAAGGTCTGCTTACCGTATTTGGGCAGAAAATCACACATGCACTTAGAAGCAGCCTTATGGAAAAATTCATATGCCTTACTTCTGACAAACTGACAGGGCTGGAACCTGGAACTCTGGCTTCACGCTTTGTTGGTGATGTAGATACTGTGGAAAATCTTTTTACCTCAGGGATCATCAGTATGTTTGCTGACGCCTGCAAGATTATCAGTATTCTGGTGGTGATCTGGTTTGAAAATAAGGGTCTCGCTGTGGTGCTTCTTGTAATACTGCCATTTCTTTTCTGGTTTACCAGACATGTGCAGAAAAACATGCTGGCAGCCCAGATCGAAAACCGTAAGGCTGTGGGAAGAGCCTCTGGACATGTGCCGGAAACCCTTCATAATATCCGTACCATCCATTGCCTTGGCAGGGAAAAATATATGGAAGAGCGTTACGACACTTACATCGGTGAAAGTTACCAGGCAATGGAGAGAACCAATTTTTATGATGCAGTATATTCACCGGTGATCTTGATTTTAAATGCAGTCGTGGTTGCAGCTGTGATGCTGCTTTCAGCATCTGGAAATAAGATGGTGCTCACGTTTTTTGGAATGTCTGCGGGAACTGCAGTGGCTGTGATCAACTATATTTCACAGATTTTTTCGCCGGTGGAAAGTCTTGGAATGGAGATTCAGACCATCCAGTCCGCGGTAGCTGGAATCCATAGGATTAATGAATTCTTTGGGCTGGAGGAGAAAGAAAATGGCGCACAGGAGAATGGAGATACCGAGAAAACCTGGAATAATCCGGCAACAAAAATAGAAGAAAACAGAAATGAAAAGATTAGCCGAAAGGAAGCGATGGCTGATATGGAAGAAAGGCACAGACTGGGAGCGTCTGGCAGTAATAGTTTTCCGTTTGTAGAATTCCGGAATGTAACCTTCGGCTATGATGAGCATGTGGTGCTGGAACATCTGAATTTCAAGGTGATGGATACCGATCAGGTGACTCTACTCGGACGAACTGGTGCAGGAAAGAGTACGATATTGAAGCTGCTTCTTGGACTTTATGAGCCGGATCAGGGGCAGGTACTGCTCCACGGCATTCCGGCAACGGCTGTGAGGGCTGGAGAACGACGGAAACTCTTTGGATACGTAGAGCAGACTTTTCACATGGTGCCGGGAACCGTACGCGACCAGATTACATTATATGATGACCGGATCTCTGAGCGTCAGGTAAAGGCTGTTGCAGAGCTTACAGGTTTAAAAGAGGCAATTGAGAGTCTGGAAAATGGTTACGATACTTATTGCACCCCGGAGATTTTTTCCCAGGGACAGTGGCAGCTGCTATCCATTGCCAGGGCAGCAGTGGCAGAGCCCAAACTGCTTCTTCTGGATGAGATCACTGCAAACCTGGATGCGGAGACAGAGAAGGCTGTTCTGGCCGCATTGAAACGTGTGGCAAAGGATCGTACCGTTATTTCCATTTCACACAGAACGTCCGCAGAACTGGGAAGGACGATTCAGATTTAATCTGAGATTGTGAAAAGCACTTATAAAATTTTTATAAAGTGCTTTTCACAGTGGATTTTAAATGTTATAATTCTAATTACATTCTTACATGTCTGATCTGGAGTTTTTTATCATGCTTCAGAATAGCGGGCATTTCATAATCACTAATTTTTATTCTGTTTATATTTATCATTTGCCGGAAGTCATCGGCAGCATTCACTTAATTTACGCGGACAAGGAGTTGAAGCCTTTTTTGTCTCGTTTTTGTTGTTGGTAAAGGGTTGCGTTTTATGTGAAAATCGAGGTGATTATCATCAATCTTACAGGTATGATCTTGAAAATGCGTTACTGTATCCTGGAGCAGGTGGGCGCAGGCGGGGAGGGGCATTTGTACCTTGCCAGGGATATGGAGCTTGGAAATTACTGGGCAGTAAAAGAACTTCCCCTTGAGAAAAAGCGTGAAGCCAGACTGCTGCGGCTTCTGGAACATCCATCCATTCCACGGATGGTAGATTATGTGGAAAATGGGGATCATTGTTATCTGATCATGGAATATATTCGTGGAAAGTCCCTTGGACAGATGTTAAAGGAGGGACATGTTTTTGCAGTGGATGAGCTTCTTTCCCACGGAGACACTGTGCTTGCAGTTCTGGAATATCTTCATGGGCAAAAGCCGCCGGTATATTATGGGGACTTGAAACCGGATAATCTTATGCTTTCAGATTCGGGCAAATTGTATCTGGTGGATTTTGGGAGCGCGGTGTTTGGATTTGGAGAAAATCAGCGGATCTGTATGGGAACAGAAGGCTTTGCAGCTCCAGAACAATATGAGGGAAAAGTAAACAGCTCCAGTGATCTTTATGCTTTGGGAAAAACATTACAGGCGCTGGCAGGAAAAAACTGGTTATCTGTTTTGTGGAAAGTTCCTGGGTTTGCTTTGTTTCTCTATAAATGTACCCGGCCTCAGGGGAAAAGACGATTTGAAAATGCGGCACAGGCAAGAAAAATGCTTTCTGGTATAGGAAAAAGAAAAGGGCTTGCCAGAAAAAATGCAGCGGTGGTGATTGGAACTACGGGGATTTTGCTGGCTGCAGGTGTATTTCTTGCAGGATCAGAGCAGCAGGCAGCTTTCGAAAGTGCATTGGCAGAAGTAACGAAAGGATATTACGAGATAGAGGAAAATGAGTCTTCTTCGTTGTCAAAGAAATTTGCAGCAGAAGCGGATAAAAAAAGTACAGACAAAGAAGCAGATAAATTTCTTCTTAAAAAATGCGAGCATGCAGAAAGTGCTTTGCAAAAACTGCAAAAAGAATATACGAAAGATGAAGAGCAGAGAAAATTGCTTTTATTATTGGCGGTAAATGCGGAACTTCAGAAAGAGTGGGAACGGGCCGCCGTGTATTATGAGCAGCTGCTTTTGTATGCGCCGGAATTTGCAGAAGGGTATGGGAAATATGGACTGTTCCTTTTGCGAAGAGGTCAGAAGAATTCCAGCAGGAGACTTTATGTTTTATACAGAAGCAGTAAGGCAGATGGGACGGATTGTAAGAGCGTTGAAATCTGGGAAAAACAGATGGAAAGTGAAACAGGTGAGGGAAAATGAAAAGATGGAGAAGCATAAGGAGAAAAATTGCGAAAAATTCAAATCGAAAAGGTATATATTCGCACAGCATCTGGAATAACTTTCGGAAACCTGGAATTTATCTGATGGTGACAGTGATTTTACTTATTACCAAAGTTGGTATACTTTACACTTATGGTGGGGAATTTGGAGGATTTGATATCGATATTGGTGCTGATGAAGGTATATTTGATAATTGGGAGGAGGCTGAAGGAAACCAGGAAACTACGGAGCCAGAGCAGAAAGAAAATGGGAGCAGTAATGGTAATGCGAGTAATAACAACAGCAATAATGACAGCGCGAATGGCGGTATTAGCAGTAATGACATAGAAAATGACGGTAATAATAACAGTCATAATAGCGGCAGCAGTAACGATAACAACAGCGGGAATAATAACAGTAACAACAATAATAGCAACGCAGGAGCTGGCTTGTCGAAAACAGAGAACGGTGACAACACAGGTGATAAGGAGGGCTGGGAAAAACCTCAAGCTGCGGGTTCTGAGAGAAGACCAAAAGAAAATAGGAAAGAAATAAAGAAAGAAAACAGTGTCACGGCAGCCTCACCGGCAAACAAAAACGCAGAGAATAAGAAAACGAATATAAATGCAGACAACAGTGCCAATGGAACTGAGTCTAAAAGCAATACTACAAAAAACACTTCTCGTGTAAAGAAGGATAGCTCAAAAAGCAAAGAAGAAAAGTCAGAAGATACCGCAGCAGATGAAAATATAAGTGAAAGCAGGATTACTGCCAGAGAAACAAAGAATACTGATCGGAAAAAAGAGAATAGGGTCAAAGCAAAAATTACGGAAAGTTCCAAAAAAGAAAATACCAGTGAGTACTTGAAGCTCACGGGGGCCGGCACGGTTTTTACAGCAGTCGGAATGACAAAGACATCTCATGGACTTGGATTCTATAACAGAAATGATGAAAATAGAGAAAAAAATGAAAACATAAATAAAAACAATAACATAAATGACAATGAAAATGGCACAATACGTTTTGTACACGAAGAAACAGTCCCTGTAAATGAATATCCTGAAATACAAGTTATAAGAACTACCGGTGAGCAGGATGTTACAATTCTGTCTTTGAACCTAAATGGTGATGAGATTTTCTGGCACCAGAAGGGGGATACCCTTATATTTGACCAGCCGATTACAGCGAAGGAAAATACTGTGAAAGTGATTGCTGTAATAGATGGGAGAAGAATTGTGCATATGCCTATATGGGAGTTTTGAAAGTGTGCATCAATTGTTACTGGTCATGGAGTGAATGGTAACCATTAACTAAGATTTTGCCATCTGGACGTTATAAAGAAATGATGTTATAATTAACACTCATATAGCGAAAGACCTGAAAAATCAACGACAAAAATTACATGACGATACAGGAGGCAAAACACAGATGTACAAAGCTATTTTATTTGATTTGGACGGAACTCTCACCGATTCCGGGGAGGGAATCACCAAATCCGTACAATATGCTCTGGAGAAGGTAGGAAAACCAGAACCAGATCTTCAGAAGCTGCGCATTTTTGTGGGACCGCCCCTTTTGGAGCAGTTTCAGGAATATGCGGGAATTGACGAAGAAACAGCAAGAAAGGCAGTTGAGATTTACAGAGAACGATACGCACCAGTGGGGATTTATGAGAATGAACTGTATCCTGGCATTCCGGAAATGTTATCTGGACTGAAACAAAGAGGATACAAGCTTGCCATTGCGTCTTCCAAACCAGAGAATTTCGTGAAGATCGTTGCGGAATATTTCCATATTGATTCTTATTTTGACGAGATGGTTGGAAGTGAGCCTGAGGGTAGACGAACCAATAAGACAGAGGTGATCGAGGAAACTCTGAAGCGGCTGGGACTTTCGGAACACCGTGACCAGGTGATCATGGTGGGGGATAAAGAGCATGATGTATTTGGGGCAAGACGCGCCGGACTGGAATGCATTGCAGTTTCTTATGGTTACGGAACCGAGGAAGAACTGAAAAATGCCCATCCCTTTAAAATTGTGAATTCGGCAGAGGAAATACTGGATTTTTTCGCCTGAGCCCCAGAAGAAAACAGAAAATGCCGGTTTTGGCATGGAAGTGTCTGTATCCGGTGGGAATCCATTTTGTGCTTTCCCAGCTTGTCTCCTATCTGGGACTGTATTTTCTGGTGCAGCGGACTGGCGCAGATATGAGTGCATATTACCAGCATGTGCTTATGCTGACTGGTCTGACAGGGATTTTGGCTGCAGTTCCCTGCATATTGTTGTATCGGGGCGATTTTTCAAGAAGAAAAGAAACCGGGATATTATATCCTGCAGCTGATCGTCACCTTCCTGTTCCTGAAATTCTAGGGTTTCTTATAATTGGCGCATTTCTTGGTCAATATGGAAACATTCTGGTAGGGCTTTTTCAGCAATATTTGAATCCGGAAGCTTATCAGGAAACTCAGTCCCTGATTTCCGAGGGGAAAAGTATCTGGAGTCTGATTTTCTGGATGGGGATTGCAGCACCTTTTGCAGAAGAGGTTATTTTCCGCTGGCTGGTATTTCTTCGTATGAGAGATAATATGCGCGTGATCACAGCTGCACTGTTTTCAGGACTGACATTTGGAATTTACCATATGAATCTGCTCCAGGGAGTGTATGCAACTATTATGGGATTGCTTTTCGCATTGCTCCTGGAATGGAGAGGAAATCTGTTTGCCAGTGTGTTTCTTCATATGGGGGCAAATATCTGGAGCCTGCTGGTCAGTGATGTGATGCTGTACATGCTGGATCATACAGGAGCCACATCCGTAATTGCACTGAATCTGTTTCTTGTTTTTGCAGGAACTTATGGTATCTGGAGATGCTATAAGAATTATCAGAAACGAGGATGTACGAGGCTGATATAAAGCATAATCAGAAATATATTAAGAAAAATAGAAGACCTTCTTACAAAATCCTGGAAAAACAGGGGAGATTGTGAGAAGGTTTTTTGTTGGCGCATTCCACTTTATAAACATTTAAGAATTTCCCGTCTTGAATTTAAAGTACACATATGCTATCTTAAGGGTATTAAATGTATTAATACACTTAGAAAGGAGGAAGCATGTCTATGATCGTTTTGGATTATCAGGACAGAAGGCCACTGTACGAGCAGGTGGAGGAGAAATTTCGGAATCTGATCCTGATGGGAGTACTGGAGCCAGGCTCCAGAATGCCCTCTGTGCGGCAGCTGGCCATGGAATTATCGATCAACCCCAACACCATCCAGCGTGCTTACATGCAGCTGGAACAGGAGGGACTGATCTACCCGGTTAAAGGAACAGGAAACTTTATCGCAGACAGTGAAGAAGTGCGTAAACTTAGCAAAGCTTCCTATATAAAAGAACTGAAAACCCTGATCCGGAAGGGAAAGGCTATGGGAATGGAAGCGGAAGAGCTGATCTACATTATTAGGGAGTGTTACAAGGAGGAGAAGCCATGATAGAAGTCAAAGAATGCAGTAAGGCGTTTGGCACTGTCAAAGCGGTCAATAAAGCAACTCTGGATGTTGGAGTGCGGGAAGTGTTTGGTCTTGTGGGCAGTAACGGCACCGGGAAAAGCACCCTGCTTCGGATGATGGCTGGAATTATAAGGCCAGATGAAGGGGAAATCCAGATTGACGGTATGCCAGTGTATGAAAATGAAGAAGCAAAGAAACTGTTTTTCTATATCTCAGATGACAGTTATTTTCCGGCAAATTATACAGCAATGGATCTGGTGCGCTTTTACCGGAACTTCTATCCTCAGTTTCGAACCAGGTTTTTCCATGAACTGATGGAACAATTTCATCTGGAAGAAAATCGCAGAATTGCAACTTTTTCCAAAGGTATGAAAAAACAGGTTCTGGTAATCATCGGTGTGTGCGCGGCAACGAAATATTTGTTTTGCGATGAGACCTTTGATGGCCTTGATCCGGTAATGCGTCAGGCTGTAAAGAGCCTGTTTGCAGCGGAGATCATGAACCGGGAATTTACGCCTGTGATCGCGTCTCACAATCTGCGCGAACTGGAAGATATCTGTGACCATGTCGGGCTTTTGCATAAAGGGGGGATTCTTCTTTCCAAAGATCTGGAAGACATGAAATTTCACATTCACAAGATCCAGTGTGTGCTTAGTGGAAGACAGCAGGAAAAAGAACTGGAAAAGGAACTTCAGGTTTTGAAGGTGCAGCATCAGGGTTCTCTTCTTATGATAACAGCCCGGGGAACCAGAAGTGAGATCATAGAGAAGATCCAGGCCAAAAATCCTCTCTTTATGGAGGTGCTTCCTCTGACCCTGGAGGAAATTTTTATCAGTGAAACGGAGGTGGCAGGCTATGAAATCAAAAATTTATTCTAGCAGATATATGAAGGTGTCATCAAAAGGCATGATGTGGATTCCGGCTTTTGTGACCATCGGATTTCTTCTGGCATTTCCGGTGGCAGAGCTGATCATGCTGGGAAACTGGTTTGGAATGGGATACACCACCAGTGAGATCAATGCACTTTATGCAAATCTGTGGCGGGATGGATTTATGCTCACCGGACTTGCAGTTGCGGCAACTGCAGCATTGTTTAACGGAATCAGCCAGTTCTGGTATCTTTATTCACCGCGGAAAATTGATTTCTATCACAGTCTTCCGGTGAAACGAAGCAGAATGTTCTGGCATAAGACTTTGCAGTCCCTTTTGTATTATTTGCTTCCATATCTGGCAATGGAATTTTTCTCCGTCTGCATCGGGGCAATGAGGGGATTTTTCAGCCTTCATCTTATGAAACTGGCATTTTTGATGATGGTATTTCATTTGCTTTTATATCTGCTTTTGTATTTTTCGGTTGTGTTTGTAATCTGCATTACCGGCCATCTGCTTATGGGAGCTCTTCTGCTTATTGCAGTGGCTGCTTATGGACCGGTGCTTTCTGTTACTCTGCAGTTTTACGAAAAAGTCTTTTATTATACCAGCAGTGTAGGTGTCTATGGCTTTATAAAAGGCTTGAGAGAAATGGCGTCACCAGTCATCCTTGCCTACACCTTTGTGGGAAAATATGCAGAAGGAAATTATGGTGGCATTCTGGGAATTGTGCTTCTGGTGACAATCGCTTTTGGCGTTCTTGGATATTATGCATTTGTAAACAGAAAATCCGAAAGAACCGGTATGGCCTTTGTTTTTCCATGGGTTGGCACAATCATAAGATTTATGATTGTGGTTCCCGGAGGACTTGGAATCGGACTTATTTTCTATATGCTTCCAAGTGACAATTCCAGAATTGTATGGTGGATTTTCGGATTGATTTTTGGAACCCTTCTTTCAGGTGGAATCATGGGAATTATTTATTACAGGGATTTCCGAAAATTTTTCTCCAATAAAATACAGTTTGTGGTAAGCGGGGCCTGTGTAGCATTTGTGGCCTGTATGTTCTTATTTGACCTGACTGGATACGACAACTATATCCCTTCTTATGATAAAATCGAAAATATTGCAGCTGAATTTATGGATGGCGGTGGATGGGAGAATACTTATAGCGTTGAAATAAATGAAGATGGCAAGATTTCCACACAGGATTCCGGATATTATAGGAATGGAGATCTTCTGGGCAATAATCTGGGCATTAGTCCTGATATTTATGCATGTGTGGAGCAGATTGTGAAGGAAAACAAGGTTATATGCCGATCCCTTTCAGAAGATAGTGACAACAGAGCGCTGTGGAACGGCGATATATGGGATTCTTCTAACGATACATCAAGACTTCAGATGCGTTATGACCTGAAATCCGGAAAAACTGTTTATCGCTCTTATATGGTCAGCACAGAGAATCAGAAGAACTTGTATAAAGAGGGATATGCGGAGGGAACCTTAAAGTCTGAGCGCTATTCCATTTTAAAGCTGGATGATAAATATGTGGATGAGGTGCGCTGTGATTTTATTACAGGAGAATCTATTTCCCTTTTCCAGGACAATAAGGCAAAGAGACAGCTGTTGGTGGATGCATTTCGTCAGGATGTAGAGGAGGCGGATCCGGAAGTGCTGACCGGAGAGCCATGTGCAAGCCTGAACATTGAGTATTCCGGAGTACCATCTGCAGAATCTGTTGATGCCATGGTGCCTGGCAGAACCGGAGACTATTATTTTTCCGCATGCTTTTATGTATTCCCGCAGTTCAAAAGGACAGTTGAAATTTTGAAGGAAACAGGGTATCCTGTCTCTATGGAGGATGTGAAGCTGAGCGCTGTGGAAGTGGAATATTATATGAATGAGGAGCACAATGAATATTCTTCTCCTGTGGTTTACGATCAGCCGGAACAGCTGGAAGAACTGAAAAAGGTTCTGAGATGTTACCAGATGGTGCCATTCTGGGAAAAAAGGGAAGCTGATAAATGGGTCAGACTGAAGGTTGTGATTGACGGAGTGGAATCAGAGGCAGCGTGGTCCATAATGGCGAAGGATGTTCCGGAATTTATGAAAGAGGATTCACAGCGGGCATTATCCTTTGAGGTTTTTGAAAAGGAATAAAGAAGGAGAGCTACTATAAAGAATGGGAAAAGCAGTGAGATTGGACAGATTTCTGGCGGATTCAGGAGCAGGTACGAGAACGGAAGTGAAGAAGCTGATCCAGAAGGGATTGGTTCAGGTAAATGGTGAGAAGGCGAAAAAGCCGGAACTGAAAATAGATCCGGAGACGGATGTGGTAGAATTTGACGGAGAGCATATTGGAGCAAGGGCAGAGTTTGTGTACTATCTTTTGCACAAGCCTGCCGGATATGTAAGTGCCACAGAAGATACCAGGGAAAAGACAGTTCTGGATCTGGTGCCAAAGGATGGCAGACGGAATCTTTTTCCGGTAGGACGTCTTGATAAGGATACGGAAGGCTTGCTTCTTATTACAGATGATGGACAGCTTGCCCACAGACTGCTTTCCCCGAAGAAACATGTGGATAAGACGTATTTCGCGGTGACGGAAGGAAAAGTGGTGCCGGAGGATATAGAGAAGATCCGGCTAGGTGTGGATATTGGAGATGAGGAGCCGACCTTGCCGGGGAAGCTGGAGATTCTCAGTACATGGAAAGAGGATGATGACCGTAAAAAGGTCGAAGGTGAATCAGGAGCAGTGATAGCCAATTCAAATGCTGCAGGACATAAGGCAGATCCGGAGGGCAGCATCTGGTGTTCTGAAATTCTTCTGACAATCCACGAGGGCCGTTTTCATCAGGTGAAGCGAATGATGGAAGCTGTTGGAAAGAAAGTAATTTATCTGAAACGGATTTCTATGGGGGCGCTGACTTTGCCAGATGACCTGCCGAAAGGAAAGGCCAGGGAACTGACGCCTGATGAACTGGCGGCGCTGAAATGCGAAAACTCCTAAAAGGGTATGTCTGCTTACGCAAATATTGTTGAATATGAAAGTCAGCTGCTTTGCAGCTGTTGACTGTATTTGTAATTCGGGCTATCGTCCTACTTACTCATACGGTATAGCCCGCCCGATATCCATGAATTCGCTCATGCAAGCCTGGCTCATTCATGGCTGCCGTCTGGGACTTTCATTGTAAAATAGCGAAAAAAATAGCGGAAAAATTTGCAAAAACCCTCTTTACACGGAGGGTTTTGTCATGTTATAATGCAAAAGTTGTAAACCATCAAACACGCATGGAGATTCCCAGGATGGTGCCCTGCGGTGTGAGGCTGGGTCCGAGAGGAAAAGGATTCATGCGGAAGAATTTAACCAAAAGGAGAAAAAGACATGAGCGTTATTTCAATGAAACAGCTTTTAGAGGCAGGTGTTCATTTCGGACATCAGACAAGAAGATGGAACCCTAAAATGGCTCCATACATCTACACAGAGAGAAATGGTATCTATATCATCGACTTACAGCAGTCTGTAGGAATGGTTGACGATGCTTATAATGCAATCGCTGATATCGTAGCTAACGGCGGAAATATCCTTTTCGTTGGTACTAAGAAACAGGCTCAGGACGCTATCAAGACAGAGGCTGAGCGTTGCGGACAGTTCTATGTAAATGAGAGATGGTTAGGCGGTATGCTTACCAACTTCAAGACTATCCAGAGCCGTATTGCGAAACTGAAAGAAATTGAGACCATGGAGTCTGATGGAACATTCGATGTTCTGCCTAAGAAAGAAGTTATCGCTTTAAGAAAAGAATTAGATAAACTTCAGAAGAACCTTGGCGGTATCAAAGAAATGAAGAGACTTCCAGATGCTATCTTCGTAGTAGATCCTAAGAAGGAAAAGATCTGTATTCAGGAAGCTCATACACTGGGAATTCCGCTTATCGGAATCTGCGATACTAACTGTGACCCAGAAGAACTGGATTACGTAATCCCGGGTAACGATGACGCTATCCGTGCTGTAAAACTGATCGTTTCCAAGATGGCTGACGCAGTTATCGAAGCAAACCAGGGACAGACAGACGCTGAGGGAGAAATCCAGGCTGAGTCTGAAGAGTTCGCTACAGAGGAATAATTTGTGAAAATTCTGGACATCAGCTGTGAATGAGCTATGCCTGCATAGGCATATCCACAGCTGACGGACAGGTCCTTACAACACACTATCATCAGGAGGAAATGAAAATGGCTATTACAGCAGCACAGGTAAAAGAGTTAAGAGAGATGACCGGCGCTGGTATGATGGACTGTAAGAAAGCTCTTACAGCTACAGAAGGCGATATGGATAAAGCAGTAGAGTTCCTTCGCGAGAAAGGTCTTGCTACCGCTCAGAAGAAAGCAAACCGTGTTGCAGCAGAGGGTCTTTGCAAGACACTTGTTGCTGACGATGCTAAAAACGCAGTTGTTGTTGAGGTTAACTCCGAGACAGACTTCGTTGCTAAGAACGAGAAATTCCAGCAGTATGTTGCAGATGTTGCTGCTCAGGCTCTGACAACTACAGCAGCTGATATCAATGCTTTCCTTGCAGAGGCATGGGCACTTGATACCACTAAGACTGTTAAAGAAGCTCTTGCAGCTCAGATCGCAGTTATCGGTGAGAACATGAACATCCGTAGATTCGCTCAGATGAAAGAGGAGAACGGTTTCGTTGCTTCCTACACACATATGGGTGGAAAGATCGGCGTTCTTGTTGACGTTGAGACAGATGTTGTAAACGACGCTGTTAAAGAGATGGCTAAGAACGTTGCAATGCAGGTTGCAGCTCTGAAACCTCTTTACACAAGCGACAGCGAAGTAAGCGCTGAGTATATCGAGCATGAGAAAGAAATCCTTATGGCTCAGATCCAGAACGATCCTAAGGAATCCCAGAAACCGGAGAAGGTTATCCAGGGAATGATCGCAGGACGTATCAAGAAAGAGCTTAAAGAGATCTGCCTTCTTGATCAGGTTTATGTTAAAGCTGAAGATGGAAAACAGTCTGTTGGCAACTATGTAGCACAGGTTGCTAAAGAGAACGGCGCTAAGATTACAATCAAAGGCTTCGTTCGTTACGAGACCGGAGACGGAATCGAGAAGAAAGAAGAGAACTTTGCTGAGGAAGTTGCAAAGCAGATGGGTAAATAATCCATTAACTTAAGTTTTCTTTCTATTATTTTAATAAGTCTGAATTTAAGTATTTAAAGGCCCTGAAAGCCTTATAAACACTACGTTTCACAGTGATTATAAGGTTTTCGGGGCTTTTTTCTATATTTTTCTAAAAAAGTCCTAAATACCGCCAAGCATCGCTGGAAATCACCAAGAATCTCCAAAAATTGAGTATTGAGTAAGGAAAAACTGAGTAAAAGCAAAGGCTTGCAATCTTCAGCGAAGTTACTCAAATTATCAGCGGTTTCATCAGATCGCCATAATTTTCAAAAATCAAATTATAAACTTAAAAACTAATTGCATAAGGAGGAAATCAATATGGCAAGTACAGCGATAGGCGCAGCTGGCGAGGATGCTCGCACAATAACTTTTATGAGCAAAGAACATAAGGAATTCTATTTGGAATATCTGCCTAAATGCAGATGGAAAGACGTATATCATGAAGCATTGGTATATTGTCTTGGAATTGACAGAGATACACGAAAACACGTTAACAAAATTTATGATTTTAAAAATGGCAGTGTGAAGCCAGAATGTCTGCAGGAAGGTGGAGGAAAGACCACTACCACTATCAATCTTGGAGTAGTGTTCCGATTACTTAGCCAATTATGTTGTAACATCGGAATGATTAAAACGCATTGCCATGAAAAGAAAATGGTTTTATTATAATGATATAGATTTTATGTGTGAAAATAATTCTATATTTTTTATTAACTCCATCGTAACTCCATATATCTAATGTATAATTACAGGAAATATTAAAAAGAAATTGTGGGGAGTGATTTTATGTATCGAATATTGGTTGTTGAAGATGAGGATGACATTCAGAAAATATTAGAAAACTATTTGATAGATCAAGGATATGCAGTTACACTGGCGTATGATGGTGTGGATGGGATTGCAAAATTTCACAATGGCGAGTTTGATCTTGTGCTGTTGGATGTTATGATGCCAAAGATAGACGGTTTTGGAGTATGTGAATTAATCCGTAGAGAATCGAATGTACCAATTATCATGCTTACGGCATTAGATGAAGAAGCGTATCAGATCAAAGGCTTTGATATGAATGCAGATGATTATGTCACCAAGCCGTTTTCTATACCCATTTTATTGAGAAAAATTGCAGCAATCTTGAGAAGGACACAAAGAGAAGATGAATTGCAGGTGATTTCTTATAAAACGTTAAGCGTGGATGTGAAGGGGCATCATGTTTATATTTGTAAAGCAGAAAAGGGAGAACAGATAGAGGTTGAATTAACACAGAAAGAATTTGAAATGCTATATGTTCTGCTGATTAACAAAGGAATCGTTTTGACACGCCAGAAACTTCTAAATATGGTATGGGGAGAAGATTATTATGGGGAAGAGCGAATTGTGGATACACATATTAAGAATATCCGCAAAAAGCTGGGAGTAAATCTGATTAGTACAATAAGAGGGGTGGGATACCGGATTGATAAAGAGAATTAAAAACAGTCTGACCATAAAAATTTGCACACTGATTGCTGTCTTACTGGCAGTATCCAGTGGAATTACATATGCGGTAATTGTAGGATTCCTTCCAACCTATTATAGTAAACAGCTACAGAAGGATATTGATTCGGTTTCACAGGAAATGATTGAAACCATTCATTCTTATGAAACGATTAATGAAGCTTCTTATGCCATTGAATTGTTTGAAGCAGGTTCGAAAGTTTCAGTCGTGATTTTGGATGAACAGGGAAATAGGATATGGCCGGCTGAGAGTACAGCCGTGACAGAAGATGTATTGGATAATGGTGTGGTAGAGCAGGGTTATATGGGTGATATGATATTGACACACGAAAATAGCGCAGAGCAAACCACTATCGTACAGGAAGAAAATGCGGCCTATGAAGAGGGAGTAATCGGCCAGGCGGACGTCGTAACAGAGGATGTCGTCCAACAGGCTGATGGAATTGCAGAAGTCGGAGATAATTCAGCAGTGAAACGGTACAGCGTTAAAGTGGGTGGAGAAACATATACAATGATTGTTTCTGGGGGAATGCAGCCAGTCAATCAGGCTCTTGAAATATTATATCAGATACTGCCGTATATCCTTGGAATCGCTATTATAGTTTCCATATTGTTTGCACTGGGGGCATCCCTTTATTTGACATTTCCGATCGTTAGGTTAAGTCAACTGGCTCAAAATATGGCTGCGCTTGATTTTGACAGTTCCTATCAGGGGAAAAGAACAGATGAAGTAGGAGTATTAGGGGAAAGCTTGAATGAGCTTTCCAAAAACCTCTCACGAGCATTGGAAGAACTGAAGAGTGCAAATGAAAAGCTTAAGTCAGATATCGAAATGGAACGCAAGATAGAGAAAAAGAGAATTGCATTTTTTTCAGCAGTGTCCCATGAACTGAAAACACCGATTACAATATTGAAAGGGCACTTGTCCGGAATGCTGCAGGGAGTAGGGGAATACAGGGACAGAAATTACTATTTGCAGCGGTCACTGGAAACCACAGAAAAAATGGAAGACATGGTAAAGGAACTTCTGACTGTTTCACGGATCGAGAATAACAAATTTATTACACAAAAGACCGATATAGCAGAACAGCTCCGCTTGCAGATTGCTGATATGGCTGAACTGATAGAAAATAAAAAACTGGAACTGCAAGTGGAGATCCCAGAACATTTGTATGCAGATGTGAATCCGGTGATGATGGACAAAGTTTTTTCTAACCTTCTGCTTAATGCCATCCGTTATACGCCGGAAGAAAAAGGAAATCATATCAGAGTTTTGCTGAAACCGGGAACAGATACCGAGACGGTATATTGCCAGATTGAAAATACCGGGGTGTTTATTCCGGAAGAAGCATTAGTCCATTTGTTTGAAGCATTTTATCGTGTGGAACAGTCCCGTAACCGCCAGACCGGTGGAAGCGGATTGGGTCTTTATATTGTAAAAATGATCTTGGACCAGCATGGAGCAAGCTATCGTATGGGTAATACATGTGATGGGGTTTGTTTTTCCTTTTCTCTATAAATCACACACGAATCACATATAAACTCCAATTACATTACAAAATTCAATGGTATGGTATGGACATAATAAAAAATGTAAAGGAGTTGGATGTACAATGAAAAGAAAAATTGCAGCTTTATTAATGGGAACTACCTTATCTGTGGCAGTATGCGGCTACAGTGTGCAGGCAATGACTTACGGATATGATATGGGAGGAAAGGTATTTATCTCCGAAGATTCTTCATCTTCCAATCTGACAGAGGAAGAAAAGGAAAAATTATCCGACTGGCATAAGGAAGAAATGCGTAATGAACTTGCTTATCTTGAATGCTACGGTGTTACTTATGATGCAGACAGTGATACACTGTATTATCAGGGGAAAACCGTAAGATGGCTGATTGACCGACAGCTTGAGGATACTTATAAGTCGATCCAGATGCCGGAAGGTGAAATTGATGTCTATACGGTAAGGGAAGACGATTACAGATTAACGGGCGTTCGGATTGCTACACAGGAAGAATATGACCAGCGGACAAAGGAAATGGAAGCGTTGGAAGCAGCGGCTGGAAAAGAATCATCTTATGTACAAGAAGCTGTGGATACAGAAACGGGAAGTAGTATTCATATGTTTGCTTACGATGAGGAAACAGTAACGGAAGCCAATGATGGGTCAGCGACGGAAACAGCAGTAGTGACAGAAGATGTGGTGTCAAATTATGCGGAACAGAAGGATACAGTTGAAAATGCAGTGGAAACAGCAGAGGGTACCTGTGTAGTAGGAGATAATCTTAATTCAGAAATAAAGATTCAGGAATATAAGCAGAATGGCATAGACCTCGATTCTGCGACAGGTAGCTGGATGTGGCATGGAAAAGAAGTTCATTTACTAATGGACGAGGATGGAAGTTTTTACCAGAATGGAAGCAAGGAGGCAAAAGATAATAAGATATATCTGATAGTGAAACGGGAAGATGATGGCAGGATTAAAACTGTGAGACAGATTACAATGGAAGAAGTTATGGCACGTATAGCGCATTTGAATTAGAAATTAGATATAAACGTTTGCAAGGTGAAGCATATTGGGAAAATGTTGATTTTGACATTTGAGGATCATGAAGAGAACATGATTGACTGGATTGTGTCATGTTTAGGCATAGGTGTAAAGTCTTTTCAGATTCAGAATACTAAAACGGAAAAATTAAAATTTCGAGATCTAAGAATAGATTTTAGTTGTCGTAAGGTTATAAAAAATAATAGACAAGAATGCACCACAGCTGCGGCTGTGGTGCGAGTTTTAGGCGGAAAATTTCTGGAAGTTCATACATAATTTTCAAAAATTCTAGAATAAGAATTTACACCGACTCATAATTATGATACAATTATAGCACAAGAAAGAGAGGTGTTCATTATGCCAACAATTATGCCGATTAGAGATTTAAGAAAAACCAGTGAAATATCGGAACTGGCACATAAAAAGCAGGAACCAATATTTATTACGAAAAATGGATATAGTGACTTAGTTGTAATGAGTTCAGAGCTGTATGAACGTTTTGCCCAGACAAACAAGATTGATCAGGCAATTTATGAAGCAGAACAGGAAGTAACAGAAGGAGCAGAGCCGATTTCATTAGAAAGTGCAATGGAACAGCTCAACAAGAAATATTATGGATAAATATGAGATAATGCTGTATCCAAGAGCGTACCGGGATATTCATGATATTTATGCTTATATTGCACTTGAAAAATTGTCACCTGAAACTGCAAAAGAACAGACGGATCGGATTTGGCAGGCAATAAAAAAGCTGGAACTGTTTCCAAAATCGCACCAGGACCGTCTGGTGGGCCGCTATGCCGGAAAAGAATATAAACAGCTGATCATTGACAATTATATTGCTATTTTTAAAGTTGATGAAAACAAGAAAAAAGTATTTGTATTGACAGTGCAATATCAGGGAAGGCAGATGTAAACGAAAGGGTTGAACTGCTGTACAAAATAACATTTAAGAATGATAGTCAGATATAAAAAGGACACAGACAGTCAAGTTTCGATTGCCTGTGTCTTGTTTTGTAAAAATAAAAAATTTTTGAAAGCAAATTCCCATATTTTAAGTCTAATAGTTATAAAAACAAAAAGGGGGAATAAAATGGAGGCTTTGGTAACAGCTGCTAAAAATGGAGATAAAGAAGCGTTCGTTCAGCTGATCTGGATAAATAAGCAGAGCATGTATAAAGCTGCCTGGGTTTATCTTCGGAACGAACAGGACATTGCAGATGCACTGCAAAATACGATCCTGTCCTGTTATGAAAAGATACAGGGATTAAGGGAAGTGAAATATTTTAAAACCTGGCTGATGCGGATTCTGATAAATGAATGCAAAGACATTCTCCGTCAAAAGAACCATGACACGGAACTGGATAATTTCTCAGAAGGTGTACAGTGTGAAGATCTGGATCTCTGCGAATGGAAACAATTGCTTTTATGTCTGGATGAAGAAAGCCGGAAAATCGTGGAACTCTATTATTTTGATGAATTTTCCGTAAAGGAAATTGGTAATCTTCTTGAAATGAACAGCAACACCGTATCAACCAAACTTTCCCGGGCAAGAGCAAAATTAAAAAAGGTGATCAGGAGGTGAAGACTATGGATGAAAAAGAAATCAGAAAAATTTTAAAAGAAGAAACTGTGATACCGGACAATATTGATAAAGCTATGGAAGATGTTCTGAAGGGAATTTTGGATTCTCCAGATGAGAGAATGAGCAGCACGAAGAATCTAATTGTAAAATCAGATAAAGGAAGATCAAAAAATTTAGGGAATAAGAAAAAAATAATCCGGATTCTTCTTCCTGTGGCTGCTGTATTAGGCGTCAGCACCGGCGTACTTGCAACAAAACTTGGATGGCTTCACAAAGAACTGGAGCAGCAGGGGGTTACAGAACAGGAAGCTGTTCAAATGGTTGTCACAGAACCTGATTCAACTGCAGAAAATGTGGAAGATGTGACTTCTTATCATATAACGCCAAAGGAGAGGGATTGGAACCAGTCTATGCTGTCTGTTACAGAAGCGTATTTTGATGGCAGCGGTTTCAGCTTTCTTGGAGATCCTTCCGGGGCGGTGGAGAATTATACGCTCAGCTGCCGTGACCATGCGACAGTGAATGGAGAAGATGCACTTGCAACTTTGAATAAGATAGACGGGGAAGATCTCTATTATGGACATATTACCCTGTATGATGATGCTTTGACAGAGAAAATATTAAATGAAGATTCCCAGGTAGAGGTTTCCATGACCATTCAGGCATATCCGGATTATAACGGCAGGATCTATTACACCTGGAAAGATGATGAAGCTTTCAGAAAGATTTTTAAAACTGGTTCTTTTACAGATTCAGAAGGAATGCTGGCTTATGCACTGCCTGCGGAGGATGCTTACAGAGGATATACGCCGCAGACCCTTACAGTAACCCTTCCGTTAAATGATGAAGTACGGGATATTATAGAAAAATACAGAAAAGAAGGAAAGATGCAGGCGGAAGATACTGGTGTAGAACCCATTTCGGATTCTACGGAAGAGAGTACACAGGAAACAACAGACTCAGAAAATCCTTCAGATGCTACGGGAGCGAATGAGAAATATGATCCGGAAACAGCAGTATGTAAGAAAATCAATCAGCAACATGACGGAGGGATATGATTATTACGATACAGAGATTCTGTTGAATGGGATCCCGGTGGGCGGGCTTTCTCAGCATGGTTATCTGGAAACTGCAGGCTTTGGCCCTGCGCCTGAAGACTGTTATTTCAACATACCGATTCCGCTTCAGTTGAAAGTGGAAGAAACAGTTACTATGCTTCCAATGGAAGAAATTATGAAGTCAGTGGAACAATATGTAAAAGAAGGCCAAATTGGTCTCTTCACGGAACAGGACACTGCGGAGGAAACAGAATCCACCACGATTCCAGTTACAAAAATATGTTTGGAATACTATATTGATGAAACCGCAGACGGAATCACATACAGACCTGTCTGGAGCTTTCGCTGCCCTTACCAGTGGAAAGATTCCCCGGACGAACAGGAACTGTTTTACATAGACGGGGAAACGGGGGCACTGATTCGTGATGCGTTTGGCTGGTAGGTATGAAAAAAAGAGCCGGATCCATTCCGAATTAGAATAAGTTCAGAACCCCCAGTTTATTCAGTAAGTTGCGTCAAATTTGCGTAAGCTTTATGGGCAGAACCGCGCAAATCCATATAAATAAAGCCTGTTCACAAATACTTCGCAAAGCAGATGGGTAAATAATCCATTAACTTAAGTTTTCTTTCTATTATTTTAATAAGTCTGAATTTAAGTATTTAAAGGCCCTGAAAGCCTTATAAACACTACGTTTCACAGTGATTATAAGGTTTTCGGGGCTTTTTTTGTATTTTTCTAAAAATCTGCCTGTTGAGGACAAATATATTGCATTTTCATCCATATTCTCTTACAATTACAAGTAGAATAAATAACGAAAACGGAATTGGAAAATGGATTTAAAATGCAGAACACTTTTGAAAAAAACTGCCTGGCCCGGAGAGGGAATGCAGCTGCTGAAAAATATGGGGTTTAAAACAGCTGCCATGGCATTGCGTGATGACTCTGTGGGAATTGACAACCAGACACTTCAAGCAGAAGAGAAGCTGGCTATTGTTCTCGGAACAGAGGGAGACGGGCTTTCCTCACAGACGATTGCAGATTGCGATTATACAGTGAAAATTCCCATGTCTCACGGTGTGGATTCCTTAAATGTGGCTGCCGCAAGTGCAGTGGCATTCTGGGAACTTGGGTATATTAACAGACGGAAATAATTGTGTATATAGAAATCGCTTTCAGGATAGAGTTAAAACAGAGATGCAGGATAGAGTTAAAGCGGGGACGCAAGACAAATGAAAGATAATAACTATAAGCAAAAAGGAGGCTGCAGGTTATGAGTGATCAGATATTTCGGAAAAAAAGTCTGGACCGGATTTCCTCCCCGGAGCAGCTGAACGATTATATCCGGGTGGCAAACCCGGGCATATGGATGATTCTGGCGGCTGTCATCATACTGCTGGCCGGGGTGTGCGTGTGGGGGATATTCGGTCATCTTGATACAAAAACAGAGACTGTGGGAACTGCAAAAGCAGGAAAAATCACATGTTATATAAAAGAAACAGATATCCGGAATGTCAAAAAAGGAACTCCAGTGTATATAGATGGGAAAGAATATGAAATTGCGGAGATATCCGAAATCCCTGTGAAGCTAAAAGAGGAACAGTTGGAAAGTGCTGCTTTTGCAGTGGATGAAAGCGTATACACAGCAACCATCCATACAGGGCTGGCAGACGGAATCTACAAGGTAGAGCTTGTTACGAACCGGGTGTCACCTATGTCATTTGTAATAAATTGAGGTGACCATAATGAGTGCTGAGAAAAAAGTAAAACAGCCGATTACAAAAGGGGTGGCGAAGGTTCCTGTAGTCATGCAGATGGAGGCTCTGGAATGCGGTGCAGCAAGTCTTGCCATGATACTTGCCTACTATGGGAAGTGGATTCCATTGGAGCAGGTTCGCTTCGATTGCGGCGTATCCCGTGACGGTTCCAGTGCAAAAAACGTACTGAAAGCTGCAAGAAGCTATGGGCTTACAGCCAAAGGATACCGCTATGAACCGGAAGATCTGAAGAAAACAGGTCGTTTTCCCTGTATCATCCACTGGAATTTTAATCATTTCGTGGTACTGGATGGCTTTCGAGGAAATAAAGCTGTTATAAATGATCCTGCCAAAGGAACCTATGCGGTTTCAATGGAGGCTTTTGATGAAGCTTTTACCGGAATCAGTCTGCAGTTTGAGCCTTCTGAGAATTTTGAGCCAGGAGGAAAGCCAGCCTCTGTACTTCGTTATGCGAAAAGACGCTTAAAAGGCACAGGCACAGCGATTGCATTTGTTGTCCTTACTACATTGATCTCTTCCTTGATCGGCATTATAAATCCTGCTTTTTCCCGTATTTTTATGGATCGGCTGCTGACCGGAGAGAATCCGGACTGGGTATTTCCTTTTCTCATAGGAATGATTCTCATGGGAGTGGTACAGTTGACTGTTATGTGGATTCAGCAGGTATATTCCCTGAAGATCAATGGAAAGCTGGATATGGTTGGAAATGCCACCTTTATGTGGAAAATACTGAGAATGCCTGTAGAATTTTTTTCACAGCGCATGGCAGGGGATATTCAGGTACGCAAGAATACCAATGCTTCTGTTGCAGAAGGGCTAGTGAATACGTTTGCGCCGCTGGTTTTGAATTCGCTGATGATGATTTTTTATCTGGTGGTTATGATAAGGTACAGTCCTGTTCTTACGCTGATGGGTGTAACCTCTGTATTTCTGAATCTGCTTCTTTCTAACATAATATCGAAAAAAAGGGTAAACATTGCCCGTGTCCAGCTGAAAAATGCAGGCAAACTTGCAGGTGCAGCCGTGGCTGGTATTGAGATGATCGAAACCATTAAGGCTACCGGCGCAGAAAATGGCTTTTTTGAAAAATGGGCAGGTTATCAGGCCGGAGCCAATACAGGAGCAGTAAAATTCCGGAAACTGAACAGTGTGCTGGGACTTCTTCCCGGGCTTATCAGTACTCTGTGCAACACAGCAGTTCTGATGACAGGAGTGTTTTTTGCAATGCAGGGAAGGTTTACTGTGGGTATGATCCTGGCATTTCAAGGCTTTCTGAATTCGTTTATGGCTCCGGCAGCCAGTCTCATCGCAGCAGGTCAGACTTTACAGGAAATGCGTACGGATATGGAGCGTGTCGAGGATATTATGAATTATCCGGAAGACGTTATATGGGGAAAAGCAGATGGGAAAGAGCCTGAAGCCTGTTTGAAAAATCATTCGGAAAGCCTGTTGCAAACAGAATCCAGTCCGGAAGAGGAGTACAGAAAATTATCCGGTCACATTGAACTGAAAAATGTCACATTCGGCTACTCCAGGCTTGCCCAGCCGCTGATAAGGGATTTCAATTTGTCCCTGAAGCCGGGCAGCAGAGTCGCTTTTGTTGGACCTTCCGGCTGCGGCAAATCCACTTTGTCCAAACTGATATCAGGTCTGTATGCCCCATGGAGCGGCGAAATCCTTTTTGACGGTAAAAAGATATCAGAGATAGACCGGAATGTGTTTACCGGTTCCCTGGCTGTGGTAGATCAGGACATTATCCTGTTTGAGGACACCATAGCGAACAATATTAAAATGTGGGACAATTCCATCGAAGATTTTGAAATGATCCTGGCTGCACGGGATGCACAACTTCACGATGATATTATGATGCGTGAGGGAGGTTATCAGTACAGGCTGACAGAAGGTGGAAAGGATTTTTCAGGCGGACAGCGCCAGAGAATGGAAATTGCCAGAGTTCTGGCACAGGATCCTACCATTGTTATTCTGGATGAAGCCACCAGTGCACTTGACGCAAAAACAGAATACAATGTGGTGAAATCTATAAAGGACAGAGGTGTTGCCTGTATTGTGGTCGCACACAGACTTTCTACCATCCGGGACTGCGATGAGATCATTGTGCTGGATGAAGGCAGAGTCGTGGAGCGTGGAACACATGAAGAACTTATGAGAGCCGGCGGAATGTACACTATGCTGGTATCAAATGAATAGGAGGCGGAAGCATTGGGCTGGTTTGACGAACAGATAAAACTTAGAAAGCAGAGCGATGACGATGCTTTCGCAGATTCTTTTGTGAAAATGGCAGGTGCCGTTATGGGGGAGAAGGTGCTTGCCTCGCTGAATGACGACCGTATTGTTGCCAAGAATGAAATCGATGAGATCCTGAAATTTTACCATGTAAAAAGCAGGGAGGTTCCGGATTCCATTGAGGATATGAATGAACAGCTGGAATACCTTATGCGCCCCTATGGAATCATGCGCCGCACGGTTTATCTGGAAAAAGGCTGGTATAAGGATGCAATTGGTGCCATGCTGGGCGTTATGAAAGAAACCGGAAAGATCGTAGCTCTTCTTCCCGGAAAAGTGTCTGGTTACAGCTATTATGACATTGAAGCTGGAAAAAGAAGAAAGATAACCCATGGAAATGAAGATTTGTTTGAAAAAGAGGCCCTTGCATTTTATAAACCTTTTCCCATGAAAAAGATGGGAATCCTTTCTCTGGCGAAATACATAATGGAGACACTTTCCGGGGCTGATTACGGGATGATGGTTCTTGCCGCACTTGCAGTGACTTTTGTGGGGATGCTGACACCGAAGATCAACCAGCTTATTTTTTCGGAGGTTCTGCCTTCTGGAAGCATGCAGCTGTTTTTTGCAATTTCGGTTTTTATGGTGTGCACTGCAATAAGCAGCTTGCTTTTTGAGGCAGTAAGTGCGATGGTAACTGCCAGGGTGGAAACGAAGCTGAGCTTGTCTGTAGAGGCTGCAACCATGATGAGGGTAATGTCCCTTCCGGCAGGTTTTTTCAGAAAGTACAGCGCAGGTGAGTTGTCCAGCCGTGCCAGCCAGATCAACTCACTTTGCAATATGCTGGTATCTACCGTATTTACAACAGGGATTACTTCCGTTTTTTCCCTTATCTATATCTCACAGATTTTTGCGTTTGCTCCGGCACTTGTGGCACCGGCGCTGACTATTGTAGCGGTGACGGTTGCGTTTTCTGTTATTTCTTCCCTGGTACAGATGGGAATTTCCAGAAGACAGATGGAGCTTGCAGGAAAAGAAAATGGAATGACATACGCTATGATCACTGGTGTCCAGAAAATAAAGCTTTCAGGGGCTGAGAAAAGGGCTTTTGCAAGATGGGGAGATTTATATGCCAAAGAAGCAAAACTTAAATATAATCCTCCTGTATTTATTAAAATAAATGCTGTGATCAGTACAGGGATTTCTCTTGCGGGTACTATTGTGATGTATTACGCAGCAATCCGGTCTGGCGTTTCCGTAGCGGATTACTATGCTTTTAATACTGCATACGGCATGGTATCCGGAGCTTTTCTGTCATTGGCAGGAATTGCTCTTACAGTAGCAAGGATAAGGCCTACACTGGAAATGGTAAAGCCGCTTTTTGAGACAGTGCCCGAGGTTTCCAGCGGAAAACAGGTGATTACAGGGATTTCAGGTGGGATCGAGCTGAATCATATATCGTTCCGGTACAACGAAAACATGCCTCTTGTACTGGATGACCTGTCTTTGAAAATCCACCCGGGACAGTATGTGGCGATTGTAGGCCAGACTGGCTGCGGGAAGTCCACCCTTATGCGTCTGCTCCTTGGATTTGAGAAACCTATGAAGGGAGCCGTTTATTATGACGGAAAAAATCTTGATAAAATTGATCTGAAATCGCTCAGGCAGAAGATTGGCGTAGTCATGCAGAATGGTAAGCTTTTTCAGGGGGATATTTATTCCAATATTGTGATCTCGGCGCCATGGCTGACACAGAAGGATGCCTGGGAGGCAGCAGAACTGGCGGGTATTGCAGAGGATATCCGGAAAATGCCTATGGGAATGAATACAATGATTTCTGAAGGCTTCGGCGGAATTTCCGGAGGACAGAAGCAGAGACTGATGATCGCCCGGGCTATTGCACAAAAACCCAGGCTGCTTATGCTTGATGAAGCCACCAGTGCCCTTGACAATCTGACCCAGAAAAAAGTGTCAGAAGCCCTGGATGGTCTGAAGTGTACCAGAATTGTAATCGCCCATCGGCTTTCTACTATTAAACAGTGTGACAGAATTCTTGTGCTGGATAAAGGGAAAATCATTGAAGATGGAAAATATGAAGAACTGTTAGAGAAAAACGGCTTTTTTGCAGAACTGGTAAAACGGCAGCGTCTGGATGCGCTGTAATAAAAAGAGATAAGGGGATATTTTATGCGATATATACTTGATTCCCGGATTGCCTTACGCTCCTGGCAGCAGGTTCCCTATGCATATTACCGGAAGGGAAGTCCATATGCCAAAGGGCTGAAAAAAGAAGAATTTGAGCTTTTGCGTTCCTGTGACGGAAAAAGGGAGCAGGAGGCGGATGATTTATTGGAAACTATGGCAGCCAGAGGCTTTATTCATCCCTGCAGAGGGGAAGAGAATCTGACAGACTGGCAGAAATACAGACATTGCGAGAACCGGTATTTTCCAAAAGTAAACTGGATGATAACCGGGAAGTGTAACTATAATTGTCTTCACTGCTTTAATGCAGCTGACAATGCCCATCCATGAGCGAGTGGTTCCTGAAGGAAGCAGAAAAATTTCTGGATGAGGCGAGGGAATGTGGGGTAAATGCATTTACCATCACAGGCGGGGAGCCGATGCTTCACAGGAATTTTATGGACATCCTGACGGGAATTTATGAAAGAGGAATGTATGTAGAAGAGATCAATACCAACGGCTATTTTCTCAGGCAGGGAGTGTTGGACCAGATGAAGGAAAGAGGAATCCGTCCTTTAATGAAGATCTCTTTTGACGGAATCGGACATCATGACTGGCTTCGTGGACGAAAAGGAGCTGAGGAGGATGCAATCCGGGCCATCCGTTTGTGCAGGGCAAATGATTTTCCAGTAATGATCCAGACAAATGTGCACAGACACAATCTGGATACGCTTCTGGAAACAGCGAAGCTTATGGACAGCCTTGGGGTGTGGAAAATGCGCATCATCCGCACATCGGAGGCCCCAAGGTGGAAGGAAAATGCAGGTGATGCTGCTCTGGGACTGACGGAATATTATGACAGAATGCTGGAATTTGCCAGTGCATATATGAAAACGGGCTGCAGAATGGATGTGATCATCTGGCAGTTTTTGCGTCTGTATCCTGTATCTGGCAGTTATGGGATGATTCCTGTTTTGTACCGGGAAAAGGAATACAGGGATTCGCTTCCAGTATGCAAGGGGGTCAGAGGCATGGTGGCAGTTGCTGCTAATGGAAATATATTTCCCTGTCATCAGCTGTCTGGCACCTACGAACTGAATGGGGATATCCCTGGCAATGTGAAAAAGGAATCTCTGAAGCATCTGCTAAGTGCCAGCCAGTATCTGTGTGAGGTATGTACGACTGTGGACAAAATCCGGGAGCACGACAGAAAATGCAGAAATTGTAAGTATTTCAAATACTGTGCGGGAGGATGCCGGGCACTGGCAATTGTGCTGACCGGGGACAAACTGGGGGCAGATCCCTCCAAATGTGTGTTTTTCGGACAGGGATATTATGAGAAAACTGTCAGTGCATTGCAGGAATATGAGAATTATACGGAAATTGCTTATAATCCGGGTATTGATATTTAATGGAAATTTAGAGCACATTTTTTCAGGCATGATGCAGACCGCAGATACATATGGAGTGGACCTGCCGGGGAAAAGGTGGCTGTAAATCTTGACTATGGCAGAGAACAAAATGACAAAGGAAGTTTTAAAAGCTGCAAAGGGAACCGGATCTGTGGAAGAACTTCAGAAACTGGCGAAGGAAAACGGCATGGAGCTTGATGCTGCACAGGCAGAAGAAATGTATGCCAGATTACACCCGGTAACCCAGGAACTTTCAGATGATGAGCTGGACAATGTAACAGGCGGTGATTCCTGCGACGTAGGATACAGCTGCCCGAAATGCGGAAGTACGGAGGTTTCTTCCAGAGAGCCACTTTATGGCTGCACCTATGTAACCTGCGCCTGCTGCGGTGCAACCTACTGGGATCCTACTTCCACCAAAACACAGAATTAATTGATTTTGGATGGAGGGATATTTTTGATGGAAGACGAAATAACAAAAAGAGAGCTTTCAGATGATGAGTTGGACAATGTGTCCGGTGGAGGATGCGAGGAGAATGCGCGAAACTGCTGTCCACAATGTGGGAGTACAGAAGCGAAAACAATTTTCAGTAGAGAAGACGGTTCTCTGGTTGAATGCGCTGTTTGTGGTACGGGGTACTGGAAAATTTAAAGCGCATCCCCAAAGTCCCTGGCTCGTAGCCTTTTAGTGGAAAATCCCGCAGTCCGTATTGATGATAACGGATTGCGGGATTTTTTATAAAAAAGATACTTTAATATTGCTCTTTACAATAGGTATAATTATTTTAAATATGTTTAACATTGGCAATACACAGAATTTAACATAGACAGCTATAATATCTTTCAGAAAAGGAAAAAAGAATGATATTTTTGAGTTGCTGCGAAGTAAGCGAACAGTAACGCTTTTTGAGGCAAGGAGGCTTCTTTTATGAGAAAGATATTACAGAGAAATGAGAAAGTGGAGCTTAACAGTTTTATAGATGAATTTGTAAAGGCAAGACAGAAATACTTTACACCAGGTCAGGAATGGCTGGAAGCAGAGCTGGCGGAGGAAAAGATTAGCGTGTATATGGATAAAGCACAGCTGGAAAAAGATCTGGATGAGCTTGTAAAGACCAGTTTGATGTATGGCAAGGTACGGAATCTGGAAATGAAGATTCAGGTGAAAAAGACTGCAGATGGTGCTGGAATCTGTTTCTCGGATAATGGTGTTGGAAACTGGAGAAATAAGAGCATCTGTGTAACAGGAAAGCCTGGCAGAGGCCTGGAAACAAAGAAAATCTGGGGCGTGCAGGTTGCCTGAGTGTCAGTATATTAATGGTTTGAAAAAGGTTCTTTGCAAGACAAGTCAATATGGCAGTTACTTAATATTCGATGTATTAGAGCGTGTTTGAAAAATCATTCCCGCAATCTGCACGCCCCACTTTGCGGTATATTTTGCCCGAATTCGGTTGCCGTAGCCCG